>CAUVFI010000001.1:0-35614 GCA_963551055.1 uncultured Campylobacter sp.
CAAGATCCGCTACGATCGATAGTTCATGCATTTTTTCCTCTAAATTTTACGGCCGTGCCATATTGTATACGAAATTTTGTTGTAAATTTAAAAATACGTCTGAAATTTAGGCTTAAATTTGCACGCAAATTTAACAAATCCGCGGCAGCAGTTCGCCTTTCGGAAGCTCCAGAAATCGCTGCGAGCCGTAGGCATTTTGCAAAATCACTCGCCCTTTTGCCGCATGCGGAGTTTGAAATTGCCCCGCCCTATTTTCTGACGCCGCGTCTATATCGTTTGCACCCGTAGATTCGTCCCAAGCACCAAGTTTGGGTGCCAAAGAGCCCTTAAATTCGCCTTTGTCGTGCCCTACTTCGCGTACCTCGCCGATGATCGCGGCATTCGCGTCAAATTCGCGCAGTATATCAAGCGCTCTATCCGCCTCGGCGTCATCTTCTACGATCGCTACGAAAGTTCCTTCGTTTGCAAGCTCATACGGCTCAAAGCCCAGTAGCTCGCACACGCCCACTACTTCGTCGCTGATTTTAATATCCTCTTCGCGCACTAAAAATTCAAGCCCGCTAGAGCTTGCAAATTCGTTCAAAACCGCGCTGAGCCCGCCGCGCGTCGCATCTCGCATCGCCTGGATTTTCACGCCTTGCAAGATCAGCTTTACGACCGCAGCGCAAAGCGGTTTGCAGTCGCTTTGTAGCTCGCTGCTTAGCGCGATTTCGTCGCGCGCCGCGAGTATCACCGCCCCGTGCCGCCCGATGTCGCCGCTAAGCAGGATTTTTGCGCCCACTTTGATATTTTGCACGCGCGCAGGTCGCAAAACACGGCCGATGCCGCTAGTGTTGATGAAAATTTTATCGCATTTGCCGCGCGGCACGACCTTCGTATCTCCGCAAACGATACGAACGCCGCAGCTTCGCGCGGTGCTCGCCATCGAGTCCAGGATGCGTCGCAGCTCGCTTAAGCTAAGCCCCTCCTCGATGATGAGTGCGCAGCTTAAAAACAGCGGCTTGGCGCCCACCATCGCAAGGTCGTTGACGGTGCCGCAAACGGCGATCTTGCCGATGTCGCCGCCATTAAAAAATAGCGGTGTGACGACGAAACTATCGGTGCTGAAAGCCAGCTCGCCGCCGAAACTAGCCGCCGAATTCAAAGCAGAGTTCGCCGCGCGGTCAAAACCCGCCTCTGCGTTCAAATTTAGTATCGCGCTGTCGTTGTTGGCGCGCAAAATTTCATTATCAAACACCGCAAAGATCGTCTCGTTGATGAGCTTATTCATCTCTTCGCCGCCGCCGCCGTGGCTTAAAAGTATAGTTTCGTTCAAATTTTTCCTTTTTATTTGGTTTTAAATTCGGTTTTAAAATTTAAAGCCCGTATTTCGCAGCTGAACAAGCCGTGCCGCTACGGCGCCGCGTAAAATTTCAAATTAAATTTTAGCCCGATGTTTTCGATTCGGTTAAAATTTTAAAGCATGACTTGTTTTTAAAATTTACGCTCTGCGATACCGCGCGCAAAATTTAGCCCGCGTTTTTGACGTCGCCGTATTTATAGTACGCCGCGCACGCCCCTTCGCTTGAGACCATGCACGATCCTATCGGGTTTTGCGGCGTGCAGTGCTTGCCGAAAACCTTGCAATCATAGGGGCTTTTTTTGCCGCGTAAAATTTCGCCGCAGATACAGGCCTTGCTCTCGGGAGCGCTCTGTACGCTGCAATCAAACTGCACCCTGGCATCCAGCGCCGCGTACTGCGGGCGCAACTTCATGCCGCTTTTTGGAATTTCGCCAAGCCCTCGCCACGGAAAATCGCAAATTTCAAAATATTTATCTATTAAATTTTGCGCTTTTTGGTTGCCGCCCTCTTTTACGACGCGCTCGTATTCGTTGAAAACCTCGTAGGTGCCGGCGTTTTGCTGCTCCACCAAATTTAACACGCCCGCCATTATGTCAAGCGGCTCAAATCCGCTTACGGCGATCGGCTTTTTGTAATCGCGCGCGATGCCCTCGTAGGCCTTCGCGCCGGTGATCACGCTTACGTGGCTAGGCCCTAAAAACGCGTCTATCTGCACGTCGGCGTCGTCTAAGATCGCTCGCACGGGAGCGGGCACCGTGACGTGGTTGATGTGAAAAAAGAGATTTTTTAGCCCCAAGCTTAGCGCTTTATCGATCAGCACGGCACTCATCGGCGTCGTCGTCTCAAAGCCGATCGCAAAAAATATCACCGTTTTTTGCGGATTTTCCTGCGCGATCTTTATGCAATCAAGCGGGCTATAAAGTGCTCTGATATCGTGCCCCTCGCTGCGCAGCTTCTGCAAGCTCGTACGAGAGCCGGGCACGCGCAGCATGTCTGCTAGAGTGCAAAAAATACTCTGCGGCATCGCGGCGAGCTTGATCGCCTCGTCGATGCGACTACGCGGCATCACGCATACCGGACAACCGGGACCGTGGATAAATTTAATATTTTTGCCGACCAGGCTCGGAAGGCCGAATTTCATGATCGAGTGCGTGTGTCCGCCGCAAATCTCCATAATATTTAGCGGCTTTTTGCTTTTAGAAATTATCAGCTTGCTAAGCGCTAAAATCAGCTCTTTATCCCTAAAATCCTTGATTAGATCCATTATTTACCTTAAATTTTACAGGTTTACAAGCAGTTTTAATTCTCTGTGCCGGCTCTCGGCTCTATGCTTTCATATACGGAGCCCTCTTCCGCCTTCATCTGCTTTGCGATCTGCTCGTAAATTTCGATACTCTCCTTCGCTCGCTGCGTATCGATCTTCTCCATCGCAAAGCCCACGTGGATCAGCACGTACTCCCCGACTTCCGCGGGCTCGGGAAGCAGATCCAAGCTCACGCCGCGGCGCACGCCCAGAGTCTCCACGGTCGCGAAATTATTTTCGTCGATCGAGATGATTTTTGAAGGGATTGAAAGACACATTAACGAAATTCCTTCTTGTATTGTAGGAATTTCAGCCATTTCTCCACGCCCTCACCGCTTTTGCTATCAAGCGCGATGACGTCGGCTTTCGGATTGAGTTTGTGCACTTCGCGCACCACCTCCTCCATATCGAAGTCAAAATGCGGTAGCAGCGCGGTTTTAGTGATTACGACGCAGTCTGCGCGACGAAATATCACCGGATATTTTGCGATTTTGTCGCTGCCCTCGGGCACGCTTAGAAGCACCACGTTCAGGTGCGCGCCCACGTCAAATGCCGCCGGGCAGACGAGATTTCCGACGTTTTCTATGAAAACCAGATCTAAATTTTTAGTATCGATATGATGAAGCCCCTCGTGAACCATAAAGGCGTCCAGATGGCAGGTCTCGCCGGTGCTGATCTGATGGGCCTGTGCGCCCGCTTTTATGATGCGATCGGCATCGCGGTTAGTCTCCAGGTCGCCCTCGATGACGCCGATTTTAAATTTGCCGCTTTTGATAGTCGCCTCAAGCAGCGTCGTCTTGCCGCTACCGGGGCTACTCATCAAATTTAAGCATAAAATTTTATCCTCGTCAAAATGAGCTCTGTTGTGAGCGGCCTCTTCGTCGTTGGCGCTTAAAATTTTACTCATCACCTCGATCGTCTTGGCGTCGCTAATAGCGACATTTGCGTGGGCGTGATCGTGCGCGTCGTGCTCGTGATCGATCCCCGCCTCGTGCATATGAGCGTGGGAGTGGGCGGTGCCGTCCGCGTGGGTGTGGACATGCTCGTGCGTCATATCTGCGTGCGAATGGACGCCCGCTTCGTGAGTGTGACCGATGGAACAGCCGCAATCTTTACACATTTTTTCTCCTTGGATAATAAATTTTGCGCGTAAAATACCACGTTTTTGCTTTAAATGGCGTAAATTTGATAAATTTTATATCAAGACGCGAAATTTTATGAAATTTAACGGGCTTGGAAATTTATGCGCTTCGGTTTTATCTAAATTTCATGCTTTATTTGCGAAGACTAGACGCAAATTTTAAAGCTCGCGAGTCAAAGCGCTGCTTTAAATTTAATCGCCTGCTCGCAGATTGCAGAGCCGCGCTGCAAATTTAGACGCCATGGCTATCAACGGCTCAAACAAACTAAAGACCGCCATAGATAGAATAGAAGCGCGAAATTCAGGGCTTGCGAGCGGATTTTATCCCGGTGCTCTACAATCTCGCGCGTGCTCTCCGGCGTGCCAAACATCAATGCGGCGACCATTTTAATATCAATTTTGCGCTAGCTCGGCTTTGCAAATGCGGCACGAAAGCGGTGCTTTATAAAATTTAGTCGCGAGCTGCAGCGCCGGTTTCGTGCTAGTGCAGTAAAATTTAGACTCGCGGCAAGAATGCTTTTTGATTAAAATTTATAAAATTTTGCGCTTTCGTTTGCCGCGTAAATTTAAACAAATTTTATTTGCACGCCTTGCGCAGCCGCGCCGCCCGAATTCTCTACTCGATCGAGAATCGCGCTTCGTAACCTATAAAAATCGTGCAACCGCTGCGTTTAAATTTAAAAGCGCGTAAATTTAGCGCGACACGCTGTTTTTAAAAATGCGCAAAAGCCCTACGCTTCAGTGATGACCGCCTTTACGAGCTTGGAAAATTTCACCCCTTTTAGCGCGCCGATTTTGGCGCTGAGCCGCTCGATCTTTGAAATTTTATCTCGCATCGTGATCTCCTCGAAACAGTGGCGCTCGTCGATGTGGAAGTGGCTGGTACTGATGATGGTGACATTTGCGTGGTGCTCGATCTCTACGAGCTGCTCGATCAGATCGCTTTGGTGATGATCATACGCGATGCAAAGCACGCCCACGCAGTCCTCGTCGCTATCTCCGTGAAGCACGCCCTCAACCATCTTTTCGCGGATCAGATCACGGATAAACTCGCTGCGGCTTAGGTATTGCTTGGCGCGCACCATCTCATCGAGATCCTCAAAAAGCTTCGTCGGCAGCGAAATGCTAAATCTTACGGTGCTCTCTTTTTCCTCTTTTTTCATAGCTCCCCTCATTTCGCGTATTTTGAACGTAATTTTACCGAAATTCCGCTCAAATAGTAAGAATTTTGCGCTAATTTGGCTTATTCTTTAAAATTTAAAGCTCCAAAGCATCGTGCGTATTTTGAAATTTTGCTCGCGATTTCGCGTTGTATTTTAGTGCTAGCGCGATGAAATTTACCGGTGCTACGTTATTAAAATTCTATTGCTATGCGCTCAAATTTTAAGAATCAGGCGCTAAATAGCGTCTTAGCTTGGGATTTATGCAGTATCTCGTCGCGCGCTGCGATGGAATTTTGCATCGGTTGCCATAGTGGTGCGCCGTGACGCTATGGCAGGAAACGGCGCGCCATTAAATTTTAAAATTTTAACGTTTCGGCTGCGACATATAAAGACAAGCAAGACGTAAATTTGTTCGCTGATTTTGCGATTTTAGAAAAGCTAGCCTCGGTGGATTTTACCACCCGTAGCGTTAGAATTTACACAAAGCGCAGGCAGGGCGCAGAGCCATCAAATTTAGCGGCGAGATGAGACTAATAAATTTCATAAAGAGCGAGCTTAACGGCTATAATTACGTTTTTTGTGGACGAGCTTAGCGCGAAATTTCGCTTAGATACGCCGCGAGCTGTCCGTAGGCGATGCCGCTGTCGTTGCAAGGAACGGCGCGGTTTAGATGGAATTTTATCCCTCGCTCACGCAGTTTTTCGCATGTAAGATTTAGAAGCGTCGCGTTTTGAAAGACCCCGCCGCTTAGCACGACCTCTAGCCCGAAGTCCTCCGCAAACTCCGCGATGAAGTTCGCCAGGCCCTTGATAAATTTCGTCGCAGCCAAACGCGGCTCATCGTGCAAAGCCTGCAAAAACGCCTCTTCGTAATCAATCACGTAGCATTCGCCCTCAAGGCTCGGCGCGCAAGCTCTATTTTGCGGGGATTGATCGGCGTTAGAAGCGTCTTTGCTTTCAAGATTTATTAAATTTAGGACAGACGCTTGGTTTATAGAATTTACGGCGGAACTTTCATTCTTTTTGCCGCTGCCTTCAGCGATGTTTCGAGCCGCCCACTCAAGCTCATTTTTGCTCGCCATATCGCCCTCAAGCTTTTTAAAACCGCCTTGCAACGCGCAGCTATCTTTCACGCCGCTATGATTTTGCACATTCAAACCGCTCTGCTCCGCTTTGCGCTCTGTTTCGTGCCGCAAATCATCGGTACCCCGCTGCTGCGAAGCGGAATACGGCGCGTTTTGGGTAAAATTTTCGCCCGCTTTTTGCAGCCTAAATTTATAGCTCTGCTCGCAGCCCTGGATATAGAGGTTTTCTAGCCGCATGCCCGCTTCGCCGTCGAAGCTGACGGCTCGCAGGTCGCAAATGACCGCAGCAAACGCATCGAACAGCCGCCCTAGCGAGCTTGAGCGGACGGCACGCGGCGCGATTTTTTCTAAATTTGCGACTTCGCTTACGTTAAATTTTGCTAAAAACTCGTGCGCAGCGTCCTTTGCATTAAATTTAAATATGAGCGCGAGCGCAAGTTTGTAGATGTTTTTGATCGCATTCTCGCCGCCGATAAGCGCGATCTCGTCGAATTTTGCCACGCGATTAAAGCCGAACTCGTTAAAAATCATCACTTCGCCTCCCCAGATCGTGCCGTCCGTGCCGTAGCCGGTGCCGTCAAAGCAGAAGCCGAGGTATTTTTTGCCGCTAAAAAGAAGGTCGTTTTGCGCCAGATTCGATACCAGATGTGCAAAGTGGTGCTGATAGCGGATCACGGGGTATCCGCGCTGCTCGAAAAATCGCGTGTGCGAAAACTGCGGGTGCAGATCTGCGATGACGGCGTCAAACTTCAGCTCGTAGGCGCGCACAAACATATCCAAAAGCGCGAAAAATCGCTCATTCGTGGCGACATTTTTAAGATCGCCGATATAGGGCGAGATGAAAATTTGCCCGTCTTTGTAGATCGCAAACTGATTTTTAAGCTCCGCTCCGAGCGCGAGAAAAGTACCTTTGAGATGGAATTTGCTAGGGAAAATTTTTGGATTCATTCCGCGAGATGTTCGTAAAAACAGCGCGCGATCTAAAGCGTCCGCTTCGGCGGAAAGATTTGTGTAGCTCGCTAAATTTGCAGTGCTTGCGGATTTTGCAGCATCTGCGAGATTTACAGCATTTGTGGAATTTGGGGCACTTGTGGAATTTGCTAAACCTGCGCCGCGGACGGATTTCGTTTCGCAAACAGGTTTCGCTTCGGCGACAGAATTTGCATCGTTCTGGTTTTTTTGAGGCGCTGAATTTATGGCGTTGGAGTTGTTTTTGGAAGTAAAATTTACGACGTCGCAACTTGTATCCGTATCGGAAGGTCTTTGCGAGCTCTCAAAATTTAGCCCGTCCGTGGAATTTCCATTAAAATTTTGCGGTGCGATAAGGGTTCGTACGGTCGCAGAATTCTGTGTTAGAATGGAATTTTGCGCAGAGTTTTCCGTCTGGGTACAGATCGGAAGCGACGCGGAAATTTTACCAGAGCTATGAGCCGTTTTTGAACCGGGCGCCGAAGCTCGCGTTTCAAACGGCGGTAAAAAGGCGATACTATCGTCGCTCGGCGTTAAAATTTCGCGGTCGTTATCCAGGTAAAACGAGATGACGCCGCCCAGCTTCGCGCGCAACTCCTCGCTACTAAAAATAATGGGCTCGCCACTTATATTGGCGCTTGTGGCTACGATCGGGCGATCAAAGTATTCAAAAAGCAGCAGATGCACGCCGGTATTTGCGAGAAAAATGCCGATTTTATTAAGGTTCGGCGCCACGCTTGGAGCGATAAAAATCGCACCCGCCTTAAAAATCGCCGAAAAGCTTGCGGGCAAACGCACGAAATCGCTGCTGCTATCGGAATGGGCGCCGCACGCGTCCGCCGTGCACGCCTGTGCAGAGCATGAACCTTGCAAATTTATCGTCTGTTGCGGACTCGGCTCGCTCACCGAGCGCTGCAAATCCGCCTTATTTGCAGCATTTTGCAAGTCCTGCTCACACGCCCCACATCGCGAATTCGTCCTATCCGCGGCATATTGCAAACTTGAAGTATTCACAGAGCTTCGCGAAACGGGCTCGTTCGTCGCAAGCCAAGAATCAGATATCTTCGTTGAGAGTTGTAAATTTTGCTCGTCCGCATGCCAAGAATCGAGCGATACGTATTGCAGTTCTCTGCCATTTGCCGCAAATTGCGATTTTAGCTCGTTAGTCGTAGCTTGCGCCTCGCTTACTGCTTGCGGCGAGTTCAAATTTTTAGCCACGCACTGCAAATCAGACCCATCGTATGCGCGCTCTAGCTCGTTTACTGCACACTGCGAGTCGTCTGCTGCTAACATATCGCAGGCGAAATTACGGTGCGCCGTTTTGCTGAAAATTTGCGCACTCTGTAATATCCCCTGCTCCGCGCAATTTTCAGCGCTTTGCGTACTAAAATTTTTCTCTACAGAATTTCGTAAATTTTGTAGCTCAGAGCCTTGCCCTTGCGCCGTCTCTTCTTGCTCGCTCGTAAATCTCGGCGATATAGGATTTTTGCTTTGCGCCTTTAAATTTTGCGTGCCGAAATCCACCGCAAAGCCCGTCAGCGTGCGCCAAGAAAACTCACGCTTTTTTAAAATCACGATCGGCTTGACATTGCAATCTATCAGTGCCTCCTCCTCTGCGCTTAAGCTCGCTGTGCGGTATGCCTGCGCTGCGTCGCGACACATGATCGCAAAAGGCTTGCTTGGGCGCTTTTTGAGCGTTCGCAGCATGCGTACTGCGCGCTCGTTCGTCGCATCGCAGACGATGTGAAAGCCACCCATCCCTTTGATCGCGCCGATCTGTCCACGCCGTAAAAGCTCCGCCGTGCGTGCTATCGCCTCTTCGCCGCTTGATAAAATTTCGCCGCCCGCGCCACATAAAAACAACTGCGGACCGCAGTGCGGGCAAGAGATCGGCTCGGCGTGATAGCGGCGCGTGAGCGGGTCCGTGTATTCGCCGCGGCAGAACTCGCACATCTCAAACGCCCTCATCGTAGTATTTGCGCGGTCATACGGCAGCGCGGCGATGATGCTAAGGCGCGGGCCGCAATCCGTGCAGTTGATAAATGGGTAGTGGAAGCGCGGATTTTGGGGGTCGTAAAACTCTTTTTTGCACTGATCACAGATCGCAAAATCGGGCAAAATCGGATTAAATTTACGCCCCTCCTTGGATTGCGTGATCTTAAAATCAGTAAAATTCTGCGTAAAATATTGCGTATTTAGATCGGTGCGGATAATTTTATCGATACGACAAAGCGACGGCGCTTCACTGCGAAGTCGCTGTTCGAAAATTTTTAAAATTTCTTCTTCGCGCAGATCTTGCTCGGCGCTTTGTGGATTGCGCTCAGTGCCCTGCAAATCCCGCGAGCAGAGATTTTGCTCGGGTAAAGCTAGCAAGATAGAGCCCTGCCCGTTTAGATTTAGCTCGGCTAAGTTGGGTAAAAATTTCTCGCTCGCTGCGGCTTGTGAATCATCCGTCAAATCAGGTGGATTTGCTAAATCGTTTATTGGATCACGTAGCGAGCCAGCCGAATCATTCGGCAAGTTCGGTACGCTTTGCGGCGAAATGGAGTTCGGATTTAAATTTAAGCCCGTAAAATTTAGTGACGAGATTGCGGTCTCGTTAGAATCCGACTTGGTAGAATTTAAAGACCGGGCAGCTGATAACGATACTTTCTGTGCTTGAATTTCGTTAGAATTTGGCTCGTCTAAATTTAAAAAGGCGGAATTTTTATCAATCGAGCCTTTTTGCGACTCGGAAAGGTCTGTGCAAACGATGATTTTAACGCCCTCGCCGTCGTTATAAACTTCGCCTTTTAGCCCCAAATCCACGGCGAGCTTGTAGACGAACGGGCGAAACCCGACCCCCTGCACTGCTCCGAAAACCTCAAATTTAGCCGCTTTCATGCGCGTACCGTCATAAATTGCGCGACGCCGGAGCCGTTTTGCGAGCAAAATGCGCTTGCGGCGGGCGGACAAAGCGTTCCGGATGCTGCAAAATGTGCTCTAAATTTAATAAAATTTGTTCCTTCACGCTCGCGCCCTTTGCCGTGTTTTTGAAATTTTACGCGAATTATCGCGCCAAGTTTGATCCGCACGGCGCGGCCGTCAATACCGCAATGCCCGCGCAACTCGCTGTTTTGCGGATAAGACTTTGAAGCTTTGCCGAAAATTCGCATATACGCCCGATCTAGCGAGCCTGAAGTGCGAAGCTGTCGCTAAAGCTCGCGTCAAAATTTTTGCAAAGTTTAAGCATCAAATCCGCAAATTTGCGCCCGCTAAACATCGCTCCACCGAAGATCAAAACGTCAAAGTCCTCTTTTCGCTCATCCGCCAGATCACTTAAAAAATAGCCTAAACTATCGAAAAATCCGAACGCAAACAGCTTTTCATTGGCGCCTGCGAGCGCATAGCTCATCGCTGAACGCAAAATTTTATCCGCTTGCACGCAGCCTCGTTCATCGGTACAAAAATCGAGTCGTACCCCTTTGCCGCCCGCAAAATCCTCCGCAGCCGCTATCAAAAACGCCGCATCGCGCCCCCAGATAAGCTGTGCGGCGACGCTAAAGATGCTGTGAAATCCTGCGTTTGCGCTTTTTAAAATTTCATCGATTTTTGCGGCGTTTACGCTAAATTTGGCGCTGAAATTTTCAAGCAGCTTTGCGCCTGTTTCGTCCGCGCAAATTTGAGCCTTGAGTTCGTCAAAGCTGCGCGGCAGATTAAATTTAAGCAGAATTTTTTTAGAGCTTTCGCCATAAATTGCGATCTCATCGTCCGTGCCCACGCCCAAAAAACAGCGCAAAACGCGTTTTTTGGAATCGTTCAAAACCCCCTTTTCGCGGCACGTAAGCGCAAAAAGAGCGGAGTTTTTGTCCTTTGAGTTTTTTAGGTAAGCACTCGCGCTGCCGCTTAAAAAGTCCTCGTTTTGCACGATCAAAAAGCCGTTTTGCAGCGGCGCGACCTTAAAAATTTTATCTTTCTGCGCCGCGCTTTCGCATTTTGCGCTTAAAAAATAGATCCCGTCGCTTGCTAAAGCGCGCACCAGCGCAAACACGAATATGTCGCCCGCAAGCTTTACGTCAAAAAATTTAGGCGTGTCCTCGTGATTTTTTCTAAAGATTGCATTGGTTTTTAGGCTTATGAGTGGCTTTTCGAAGGCTGCGAGCGCGATTTTGCTCTTTTCATCGCTCACAAAAATCCCATCCAACGCCCCCACTCCCGCGGCTATCAAAAAATCGGCGCTAAAATCCACGTCCGCTTTGAGCGTGAAAGTTGCGCCACCGCGCTTAATCTGCACCTGCTGAGCATGAAATAAGTTTATGCGGCAAAACTCCAGTAAGCAAGCAAAATTCTCCCTACTTACCGCTTCAAATTTTCCCTCATGAAGCACGTCGGCGCCGCTTATTATTCCGAATTCGTTTTGAGACGGCTCGGCGCGAGCGAGGTATTCCTTCATCACTCGCGGGGTAAAGTTATTAAATTTAGCCGCGCTATGGGCGTTTGAAATTTCATCCTCTAAAAATTTGCTTAAATCGCCCAAGGAGGCATCTTCAAACATGCCGTTAAATTTCAGCGCTTTCGCTTCGGCGCTGCCCTCGTCCACCACGCGCACGGAGGATTTTGCCAAAAATATGGAGTTTGGGATCAGTGGCATCGCCTCGTCGCTAAATTTTAAAATTTCATCCTCGCCGCCACGCACGAAAAGGCTTATTAAGCTCGCCTCTTTTTTCAGGCAAAACTCAAGTGCGCTTTTGCGAGCATAAAACAGCAAGAAGTACGCTATCAGCGCGTTTTCATTAAGGTAGTTAAACTCATATGCAACTATCATCTCGCCCCCTTTTTGCAAATCGATCCGCGATATCTTGGGCGCTGAGATCAGCGATTTTTTCATGCGCGAAGCCAAGATCCGATAGGTACTTAAGCGCCGTTTTTTCCATGATTTTTGAGGACTCTAAAATCACGGAGCTTAGCTTGAAGCTCGCCTCCTCGATGCGCCGCGGCACGACAGCTAGAATTTTAACGTGAGGCAGATCGCCGCAAAGATCCATCATCTGCAGGGTTTGAAGCATTTCGACCTCGTGCGCCGAGCCGCTCCAGCTGATCTGCTTAGGCATCGCCTCGTAGTCGTAAAAATACACCTCGCCGCCCTTTGCGCCGTCCGCGTCTATGCAATCGACGAGTAAAATTTCATCAAATTCCACCATCGTAGGCATCAAAAAGCTAGCCAGAGTCCCGCCGTCGATAAATCGGATCTGATCCGCGCTGTTGCTCGGCGCGGCTGAATTTACGGCGATGAAGTCCGCATTGATAGAGCTTTGCACTGCGGAATTTATGACGGAATTCTGCGAAGTAAAATTTGAAGCGCAATTCTGCTTTGCGGAATTTTGAGCGGCAAAATTTCGATCTAAATTTACCGCCTTGGAATTTCGGAGAGAATTTACTGCCGCGGAATTTCGCTCGGAGATAAAATTTTCGCTCGCAGAATTTTGCATGGAGTCGCATTCTATGGAATTTTGCGAGGTAGAATTTTGTATCGCAGATACTTGGACAGAATTTTGCATAAAATTCTGCGCTGCAAAATTCTCGCCCGCCATAGAATTTCGCGCGGCGGTTTTAGGATAAAATTTATAGTTCTGCGCGAGCGCGCGGACGAAGTGCACGCCTATGCCCTCGTCCGCGTAGATGACGTTGCCGATACCCAGTACCAGCACCCTCAAGCGTGCTCTTCCTTTTTAAATTTATAGCCGCTTACGATCGCATCCATCGCGCCGTCCCTGCCCTTGACGGCGTTAAAGACCGCCATATAGACGTGGATCGGCACGAAGATTATGATGATATTCATGCAAAGATGATGTATCATTCGCACTTCGCTTAGACCGCCCATCGCAGCTTCCAGCGGGCGCAAGAGCCCGTATAGCGCGCCGCCGAGCCCCTCGTGATAGACGTGCACATATAATATCATACCCGTTAGGCAGATTACGAACAGCACTAGATAAAAGCCCAAATAGGAGATGAACTGTAGCGGGTTATAAACGCCGCGAAGATGCGGGTGCTCGCCCAAAAAGATATAGTATTTGATCTGAGCGATCCAGACGCGCGGGCTAAAAAAATCCTTGATGCTTAAAAGCTCTTTTCTGCTCTTTTTATCGAAGAAGAAAAGATAGGTTTTAAAGATCGCCGCACCGATCATCGCAAAGCCGAAGATCAGATGCACGAATCTAAATTTAGCCTGCATGAAAAGCACCGGCTCGGGATTTACCTCGGGCGCGGTGAAAACAAAGGCGATGTAATATCCGGTGATCACCAAAATCGTAATGCAAAGCGCGCGCAGCCAGTGCGTGAGCCTAAGACCGATTGAGAACTCGTATTCCGCAAATCTTTTTTTCATCGTTTATCCTTTGCTGGGATCTACCCTATAGCAGCCAAGCTCCGCTCCTTTAGCGTCCATTACGTGTACGGCGCAAGCGATGCAAGGATCGTAAGAGTGGATACGGCGGATGATCTCTAGCGGCTTGGAAAGATCGGCAAGTTTAAGTCCGATCAAACAGGATTCGTAAGCACCCATAGCGCCGTCTTTATCCTTCGGTGTGGCGTTCCAAGTAGATGGTACGACCGCCTGCCAGTTTTTGATGACGCCCTTTTCGATCCTGCACCAGTGGC
This sequence comes from uncultured Campylobacter sp., assembly GCA_963551055.1. Classification (GTDB taxonomy): domain Bacteria; phylum Campylobacterota; class Campylobacteria; order Campylobacterales; family Campylobacteraceae; genus Campylobacter_B. Next base: position 13,639 of record CAUVFI010000001.1, read on the forward strand.
TAAGCGCGCCGCGCGGTACGTGACCGATATAGCGACCTTTGTACTCTTTGGAGTTATCGATTACATATTTTGCGCAGGTTTGCGTATCGCCGCTTTTGATGTTTGCGATCAAATTTTCTAGTGCGATCAGTCCGTTGTCGGCAACGACTTTAGCCTCGATCATACGGCACGCCGTTCGTCCAAGCGTCGAAAATACCGCTTCAAGCGGCAAGCCGGCGTCTTTTAGGAATTGATCCACGACCTTTACTACGCGCTCGTTTTTCTTAGCGTAATTTACCACGATATTTGCAAGCGGTCCTACCTGAAGCGGCTTGCCGTCGTAGCGCGGAGCCTTGATCCAGGTGTATTTGCCCTGGGTATCAAGTACCTTCGTATGCGCTTCTTTGCCGTGCGCGTCGATACTCTGTCCGTCCTTAAGGCCCGTATAATTCGGCTCCTGCTCGCCGTCGTAAGGATGAAGCGCCGCATCGTTTTTATACCACGCATGCGTTGCCTCCTCGGTGATCTTGTTTTCATCCAGCTCCAAAACCTTGCTAATATCGCCGTCAAGGATCATGCCGCTTTGAAATAGCCATTCGTTCTTTGAAAGCTGAAATTCTTGATGAGTCCATAAATTTGCCACGCCGATATCGTTTAGTACGCTAGGCTCGTTGCCGTAAGCCTTCGCAGCCATTACGAGATCAGGATAGTAGGCGCGATTTACGAAGTCCGCGACCTCTTTAAATTTAGACATATATTCACCCAGTCTTGCAGGGCTTAGGATATCCATTACGCAGGTTACACCGCCTACGGTGAGGCTTTGCGGATGAGGCTGTTTCGCACCGAATATCGCCATCATCTGAGCCGCCGTGCGCTGAATGCGCAAACACTCAAGATAGTGCGAAAGAGCGATCAAATTTTGCTCCGGGCTAAGCTTATATGTTGGGTGGCCGAAGTAGGCGTTGGCGAAAGGCCCCAAAGCGCCTTTCTTAACAAAAGCGCCCACGCGATCTTGCACCTCTTTTAGTTTATCCGCACCGCACGCATAAGGGGTATCGCAGTATTTAAACGCCTCCTCGCTAGCCTTTTTAGGATCGGCGCTAAGAGCGCTTACTACATCTACGAAATCAAGCCCATGGAGCTGATAAAAATGCACCGGATGATCGTGCAAAAATAGCGCGTTAGCCATCAGCGTGCGCGTTAGCAAGGCATTTAGCGGCGGAGTGATACCGAGGGCGTTTTCTACCGCGACGATGCCCGCTTTGTAGTGCGAGAAGGTGCAGACGCCGCAAATTCTTTGCATAAAAAATCCCGCGTCGCGCGGATCTCTATTTTTTACTATAGTCTCAAGCCCGCGCCATAGCGTCGAGCTACTATAGGCCTCGCGGACGACGTTTTCATCATCCACTACGACCTCTATTCTTAAATGTCCCTCTATTCTGGTTATCGGATCTATTACGATTCTTTGCGACATGATTATTCCCCTTTATCTTTCTTAAATGACGCAATCGCCGCGTGTGCCGCTACCGCAACACCCGTGATCGCTAAAATTCCGACACCTATCTTATCTGCGGTAGCATCAGCGCCGAGCCCGCCGAAAACACTTTCGTAAAGATGATCCGCCAAAGGCTCCTCAAAGGGTCCCATATGATCCCAAAAATCAGGCTCCGAGCAGCCTATGCAGCCGTGACCCGCCTGTACCGGCCAGCTAGTGTGGGAGTTGAAGCGTTCGCGCGAGCAGTTATTAAATGTATAAGGGCCCTTGCAGCCTACTTTATAAAGGCAATATCCGTCCTTTGCGCCCGCATCGCCGAAGCTTTCTACAAACTCGCCCGCGTCGAAATGTCCGCGGCGCTCGCACAGATCGTGGATGCGCAGCCCGTAAGCCCATTTCGGTCGGTTATAAACGTCTAGGCTTGGAAGCGTGCCGAAAAGGATGAAATTTAGCACGTTACCTACGATATTTTTTTCGTTAGGCGGACAGCCTGGAATGTTGACGACGGGTTTGTTTATGATTTTGTCCAAACCTACGGCGCCGGTCGGATTCGGAGCTGCGGCTTGGATACCGCCGAAACTCGAACAGGTGCCGATAGCAAATATCGCCGCAGCGCCTTCGGCAGCATCTTTGCAGTGCTGAGCTCCGCTCTTGCCCTCAGGACCCACGGTTAGGAAAAATTCATTCTCGCCGCTTGGGATTCCGCCCTCGACCATTAAAATATAGCGCCCCTTGTATTTTTCGATCGCGCCCTCTAAATTTTCCTCGGCTTGCCAGCCTGCGGCAGCCATTATCGTCTCGTGGTATTCAAGGCTGATGTAATCGAATATGAGGCTGTCGATCGTAGGCGTCTCGGTGCGTAGCAAGCTCTCGCTACAGCCCGTGCACTCCGCCATATGAAGCCAGATCACAGGCAAGCGATCCGCAAGCTCCGCAGCTCGCGCCACGCTCGGCGCAAATGCGGCCGGAAGCCCTAGCATCGCGGTCATCGCTCCGCTCCATTTCATAAAATCGCGGCGCGAAAAACCTTTGCTCTTAAGTCTTTCTTGTATGCTTTCCTCCGCTTTTATTCGCGGCAAACGCTCAACGGCATCAAGTCTAGCCGAAATTTGAGCCAAATCAACCATAATGTCCTCCTGAAATTTAGGATATTTTTAAATGGCATTCTATCAAAATTTAGAATTCATGCACCTTAAATTTCGTTAGATTTAATTAAAATTTTATATTTATTCATCGTCTAGCAGGTTTTAAATTTAAAAATAAAAGGCGGATTAAAATTTGACGCGGCGGACGAAACATTAAATTACGGCGGAGAAAGCATTGAATTTTATGAAGCGTTAAAATTTACGAATCAATGAAATTTTATCCAAGAATTTTATAGTATCAAAAAATATTTTAGGATAAAGCAGACGTAGGTTGGATGATTTTGTGAAATACTAGCGAGGCGCACTATTTGCGCGCCGCAGCGAAGTATTTTTGCAAAATCATCCGTTAAATTTTAGAAAATTTCCAAAGATCAGCTTACCAATCTCGTTGCATCTTGGATATTGATGTTTAGTCCAAGCTGTTCGTTACTTAGCCCAAGAGCAAGTCCTACCAGCTGAGATAGATGAATGATCGGCTTTCTTGCCTTGGAGTTCATCGCTTCTTGGTATCGCTCCTGATAGATATCTAGCTGCATCTGACATAGCGGACAAGGCGTAACTACGACATCCGCTCCGTGCTCGGCAGCGTCATTTACGATCTCGCTTGACATCTTTTGAACCGATTTTACCGCTGGATAGCTAGCGTGAAAGCCGCAGCAATCAAGGCGTTTTTCAAAAGGCACGATCTGAGCACCAAGTGCGCTAACTACCGCTTCAAAGCTTTTCGGATTGGTAGAGCTTTCTTTTTTAAGCTCTCGCTCCGGTCTTAATGAGTGACAGCCGTAAAATAGAGCTACTTTTAAGTTTGTTAGCGGTCTCGTGACCTTAGCTTTTAGAGTGTCTAAGCTTTGATATAGCACCCAAAGCAGGCTTGTTATCTCGGTGCTTCCCTGATACTGCATACCGCCCTCTTTTAAAAAGGTATTGATATAGCTTTTGGCTCCCTTATCCAACGCAAGCTTTGCTTTGCTTAGAGTTAGCATACAGGTGGAGCAGGTAGTTAGCAGAGGCATATTCATACCCTCGGCTAGCGCGATGTTTCTGGCATTGGCTACTAAGCTTGCCATAGGATCGACGCATTGAGCTTGACTAGCTCCGCAGCAGCTCCAGCCTTTTATCTCATGAAGTTTAATACCCAGCACTGGAGCGATCGCTTCAAGTGAAATTTTAGATTCCTTTGCGGCTTGACTTAAAACGCAACCCGGGAAAAATGCAAATTCGTTATTCATCCTCTCCTCCTTATTCTATCTCGCCACTAGCTTGAGCTTTGCGTGCGGCCTCTATCATCTTAACGAGCCCTGCATGTCCCTCGATCTCCTCACCGCCGAAGGCATGAAGAGGATTCATCTTGCCGGCCATCATTAAATTTGCCGCTACGTCCATCTTGCCCATATTTGCAAATACGCCTTCGCTTCTTAAAGCGAGCTTGATCTCATTTAACCTTCCGCTTCCCTCTACGATGTCTAGCAGGAACGCCTCTGCGTGAGCTGGACCGCTTCCTGCGGTAAGTCCTTTTTTCATCGCTAAGGCGCGAAGTGCGGTGATGTCGCTTTGAGCGCTTATGCCTTTAGGGCAGCGATCGGCGCACTCTTGGCAGTGCACGCATAGCCATAATCCGTTTAGCACCGCAGGCTTTAGATGAGGCATAGCGTCCCTGCTTCTTGAATCAAACGCGGCGCGGTTAGCATGCGTGAAAACAAAAGGCTGCATATAATCGCTCGCGTCAGCTTCTAGCTTATTGCATTCGCTAGCGCAGCAGCCGCAAAGTATGCAATCCCACTGCTTTTTGACGCGCTCCATCTGCTCGGGGCTTTGCTTACAGCCCTTATCGGCGCCAAATTCTTTCTTAGGCGTAATGGTCGGTTTGATCTTTCTTAAATTCTCGATACTAGGCTCCCAGTCCACCACTAGATCCGAAATCACTCGGAAGTTATTTAGCGGCGAGATCGTAAAGCTATCAGGATTTTCATACTCCGCAAGCAGAGCCTCCATCTTGGTATCGCAGGCGAGATATGAGTGCCCGTTTACCCTCACGGCACAGGCTCCGCATATCGCCATACGACACGCTGCGGTAAAATTTAAAGTGATGTCTAAATTTTGCTTAATAAATTGCAAAACTCCAAGCAGGGTCTTTCCTTTGATCTGCTCCAAACTTAATTCGTAGGCTTGCTTATAATTTTTGCTTCCATCGAAGCGGTCTATGATAAATTTCATTGAGGTTTCCTTCCGTCAAGAGAGAATTCCGTAACGACGACCTCTTTGTAGCCCAAGCTTAGCTCGCCTGCGTCGTTCATCGTCACGATACTGTGCTTTAAGAAATTTTTATCGTCGCGCTTCGGATAGTCCTCTCTGGTATGCGCGCCGCGGCTTTCCAGCCTCTTTTGCGCAGCCAAACACGCACAACGCGCAAGCAGGATTAAATTTCCAAGCTCGACGTAGTCGGTAAATGCGGTATTCATAACCGGATTTGCATCCGCGACATGCAGCTCGTCGTAGCGCGCTCTGATACCCTCTAAATTTTGCGAAAGCAGATCAAGCTTTTCGCCGGTTCTAAAGATACCCATATTATCCCAAAGCTGCGCGCCTAGCTCTTCGCGCAACTCATACATCTCATTTGCCTTGCCCGAGCCGTTTGCGATCTGCTTAAATTTAGCCTGCCATTTTTGCGCGAGCTCGCTCGCTCTTTTACCCGAGCCGAATCCCTCCTGCTTCGCGGCATAATCCGCTGCGCCGAGTCCTGCGAGCTTGCCCGTTACGACGGCGTCGGTCAAAGAATTTCCGCCCAAGCGATTCGCACCGTGGATCGAGATACAAGACGCTTCGCCCGCGGTGTAAAGCCCCGAAATTTTAGTACTCATATCGTCAAATTTAGACACTTCGATGCCGCCCATCGAGTAGTGTGCGGTCGGACGAATCGGAATCGGCTGTTCAATAAGATCGATACCCTCAAACAAAATGGCGGTGTGTCTGATCTTAGGAAGGGCTTTTAAAATTTTATCTTTTCCAAGATGCCTTACGTCAAGCAGCACGTATGCGCCGAGCCCCTCGCCGTAGCCCCTACCCTCGCGAATCTCGGTTTCGATCGCGCGAGCTACGACGTCGCGCGGCGCAAGCTCCATCTTTTCGTGGTAGTTTTTCATAAAGCGCTCGCCTTTGTTGTTGAGCAGATATCCGCCCTCGCCTCGCGCAGCTTCGGTGATGAGCGCGCCGCCGCTTTTGATGCCTGTAGGGTGGAACTGCACCATCTCCGGATCGCTAAAACCTAACCCTGCGCGCAGTGCCGCCGCGATACCGTCGCCGGTAGCGATATAAGGCACCGAGGTGCGGTTGTAAAACATCCTCGTATATCCACCCGTTGCGATTACCAAGGCTTTGCAAAGCACCGGATAAAAATCGCCGGTTTGGATATTTCGAAGCACGACGCCCTCGCATTTGCCCTCAGGCGCGCTGATCTCAAGCAACTCGTGATCGATTAGAAATTTCACGCCGTTGCTGACCGCATCGTCAAAACAGGCGTGCATCAAGATATGACCCGTCTTATCGGCGGAGTAGTTGCATCGCTTTTTAGACGCGCCGCCCATGAAGCGCTGCGCTACGCCGCCCGGGACGCCGCTTTCTTTACCGTCCACGCCGCCGCTAGCATTTCTGGAAAACAGCGTGCCGATGTAATCCATCTCGGCAATCGTAGGGCCCGCAAGCTCGCAAAATTTAATCGCGGCGTCCTGATCTACGAGATATGCGCCGCCCTTTACGGTGTCGTAGGCGTGAAGCTTGTATGAATCGCCGCCACTGAAACTCGTAACGCCGTTGATACCGCCTTCTGCCATACAGGTGGCGTTGCGCGAAGGCATCATCTTCGTAGCTACGACGACGCTGAGATTTGGATTACTCTTTCTTACCGCTACGGCTGCACGCAAACCCGCGCCTCCCGAGCCGATAACGAGTACGTCCACACTAGGAAGGCCGCCTTCGTTGCCGCCGTCTGCGCTTTTACTTTTGTCGGTATCCACGCAGCCGCTAAGGCTAAGCGCGCCGACGCTGATACAGGCCGATTTCAAAAAATCGCGTCTGTTGAAATTTGATTCGCTCATTTTCCTCTCCATTTGAGAAATTCTTAGCTTAAGTTTAAAGTTCTAAACTAAAAGCGTAATTTTAGTTTCATTTTTAACATAAGTCAAATATTATTTAGTGTATCATTTCATAAGAATTAAATTATCAATTGGAGAGGCTAAATGAATTTGCATCGCATGGAGCTAGTATTAAAAGTAGCAGAATTCCGTAGCTTTACTAAGGCTGCCGAGGCACTTAAAATCCCGCAGCCATCGCTATCACAGAGCATTTTATCACTGGAACGTGAGATTGGAGCGCAGCTTTTTAACCGCACGAGTAATCCCATTTCGCTTACGCACGCGGGAAAAATTTATGCTAGTAAAGCCAAAGTCATTTTTGATGCCATAAACGACCTAAAAAACGATATCTCTGAAATAAGCGGCGTAAAAAATGATAAAATTCGCATCGGTTTTTCGCAAAACGGTTATAATCTACTGCCGTCGCTACTGCCGATGTTTTGCAAGAAATTTAAGGATTCGGATCTACAAATCACGCAGTTTTCTTCTGCGCTTAGCATTCGCGAAATGCTACTTCAAGGTGATCTTGATGTCGGTATGCTGATACTGCCCATCGATATGAGCGGGCTTGACGGGGTTAAAATTCTAACGCAAAAAACCTATGTCGCTCTAAGCTCTACCCATCCGCTCTCGCTTGAGTTTAAAAACGAATCTGTTCCCAAAATTGACATTTCGCGCTTAAAAGAGGAAAGATTCATCCTGCCTAATCAAAGCCTAAGAAGCGCCGAGCAGATAGATGCATTTTTTGCCGCCGCAGGCTTTGCGCCGAAAGTGCTGTGCCGCACAGAGACTTTCGACATCGCCAATGCCATCGTCGCAAGCGGCGCAGGAGCGTGCTTTAGCATACCGCAGATGATAAAAGAGGATAAAGCAGGCAGGATAAAGCTCTTTGACGTAGGCGCGCGCGAGCTCGATAATACGCTAATAATCACTTACAAAAAAGGCAAACGTCTAAACCATCTAGCGCAGGCGTTTATCAAAACTGCACGTAAAATTTCTAATGAAATTTAACGCAACGATAAATGATAGATTGAGTTTTTGCAGCACTTTGTCTCTCTTTTAGCTTTTGCATAAAAATTTTTAGAGTAGATTTCGCTCAAGTTTAGGTAAAATTTCAAACTAAGCTTAAATTAGAATTTTGCCAATAGAATTTTTTATTGCTAAAATTTCACTCACAATTTACGACGAAATTTAGCGCAAAATTCTAATTTTTCACTCCGCTTAAAATATCCAAATCCTTGTTATACACCTTGGTATCTACTTCAAAAATTCCAAGCAGCGTGTGAAAAAGATTATCGTGCGAAAAAGCGTCATCCTTATGCGATTTAAGTACGCTCAGATCGTATCTTTCGCGCATTTTTCCCTCACCTAGCCAAACAATCGCACCGATATGCTTTTGCGCCTCGGGAGCGAAAAGATAGGGCATGCCGTGCAGATAAACGCCGCCCTCGCCGAGGCTCTCGCCGTGATCGCTCATATAGATCATCGCCGTTTCGTGCGTCTTAGAATATGGTTTTAAAAATTCTACAACCTTGCTTAAAAAATAATCCGTGTATAAAATCGCGTTATCGTAGGCATTTGAAATTTCTTGCTGCGAGCAGTTTTCAAGCTCGTTATCGCGGCAAACGGGGCTAAATTTTTCAAATTCTTTCTTATAGCGCTTAAAATACGCAGGCCCGTGATTGCCCATCTGATGCAGCACGATTAACACGTCTTTGCCCGCGTTTTCGGCGATAAATTTATCAAGCCCCGCAAGCATCCCCTCGTCCCTGCACTCTACGTCGCAGATCGGATTATTTTGCGGAATTTTAAAATCCTGATATTTTACGCGCAGCGCCACACCTTTGGAATCGGAATTGTTATCGCGCCACAAAATCGCCATGTCATCAGCGCGGCTTAGTACGTCCAATACGTTTTGCTCCTCCGCAGCCTTTTCTACGCTAAATTCCTCGCGATTTAGCAGCGAAAACATGCACGGTACGCTTTGCGCCGTCGAAGTGCCGCAAGAATGGGTATTACTTAGGCTTACGACGCCCTGCTCTTTGGCTAGTAGCGGATTAGTATCTCGCTCGTAGCCGTTTAGCGAAAATCTATCCGCTCTCGCCGCTTCGCCCACGACTACGACGACGAGCTTTTTTGAGCTTGTGAAATTTTCATCGATATGCGCGTCCGTAGCGATTTGCATCAGAGGCTGCGAGCCTTGCTTTTTGGATTTTGCGACAAATTTAACGCCGCTGTAGATCCAATATCCGGGATTTGCGTAGCTGCGTAAAATTTTATGCTCTCTGAAAAACGACGCGTAGTATTTGCTAAATCCAAAAAGCAGCGCCGCGATGATCACTATGCAAATGCCCGCTGCTTTGAGCTTAGCTAAAATTTCAAATTTAAGCGGACGGTAGCTAACGTGCGAGCGAGCAATCAGCACGCAGGGCAAGACGCCCAGCACCAGCACGTAAATCGCTAGTCTCGGGCTAAAAAGATCCGCTGACTCGGCAAAGTTCGTCTGGGCTGTGTTGCGGATCATCTCCGAATCGATTACGACGTTATAGCTATCCATAAAATACGCCGTAAACGACGAAATAAAAAAGCATATCATCAAAATCGGCTTGGTCGTATAACGCGAGCTAAAAATTGTAAAAAATAGCGTCAAAAAAGCAATCAAAGCCGCCGCGTCGCAGACAAGATAGATAAAATTTAGTCCCGAGATTCCGTAGGCATTTATGATATTTTTGAAAAACGAGAAGTTAAAAAACGCCACAAAAGCAAGCGAGCTTAGAAAAATAAGCTTCTGCTGCGACGGATTTTTAAAAATGCTAGGCACGAAGCGTTCCTTGAGATAAAATTTCAGGTTGGAATTTTACGGCGTTTTGGTAAATGCTCGGAAATTCCGCGCTTCGTATCTCGCAAATCGCAGCAAAATTTTTGTGAAATTTTAAAATTCCGCGCGCATTCATCTTAGCTTCATCTTGAAGTTTTAAAATTGCGCCATCCAAAATAAATTTGGAAATAAAATCAAAAGGATTAAAGATGAAAAATCTTAAAGCTTTAGGCGCGCTCGCCGCTACATGCGCCCTTGTAGGCGCATTAAACGCAGGAAACTTTAGCGAAAAAGATGCTAAAGTTTCATTCGATCAAGCGATAGGGATCGCACAGCAAAACTTTGGTGACGCGACTATAAAAAGCGTAGAAATCGACGATGAGCACGGAAGGCTCGTCTATGAGATAGAGTCGCATAAAGAAGGTAGCGAAAACGAGATCAAAATCGACGCTCAAAGCGGCGAAATTTTAAAGACTCAAACGCAAAAGAAGCTAAAGCCTAGTAAAATTGATTATTCGCAGGTCAAAATCAGTGCCACAGATGCTCGCGCCAAAGCACTTAGCGTAAACGCCGGCTGGGATTTTCGCGAGGTTGATTTAGAAAGTAACGGTGGTAAGCCCGCATACGAAGTGAAACTGCGCCAGGGCATGAGCAAAAAAGAGGTGCTAATAGACGCTGCTACGGGCGAGCAGATCTTGCAGCGTCAAAAATAAGCAAAGGCGTGAGATGAAAAATCAAAGTTTAAAGGGTGGAACAGATAGCTCCGCTCAAACTAGCGAGGCTTTGGACGCTAGGGATTTTAGCATAAACGAAAACGCTGACTATGGCGCCCAAAATGCAGACGCAGCTAAAAATTTAGATGAAAATGCGCAGGATTTTTCGGCAAATTTAGTAAGCGAAACAAGCGAGCGTAATCTCGCGCCCTGCGAGCAAAATTCTAAAGATTTTTCCAGCGTGGAATGTTGCGAAAATCAAAAAATTTCTGCGGATGCGAAAGATTATAAGGACGAGCGGAATTCTTCGCAGATGCAATGCTTATCAAGTACGCAAAATTTCGCTAGCGAGCAAAATTTCGCCGATACACAAAATTTTTCTGATACAAGTAATTTCGCAAGCGCGCGAGATTCTGCCAGCGCAGCAAGCTGCGCGGAGGTTTGTAATTCTTGCAAGCCAGTGCTTTGCAGCCACTGCAAACGCGAAATCGCTAAGCAAAATTTCAAGCTTGGCTGCGTAGGATTTGGGCTTTTTGCGCTAAATATCGCAGCAGGCGCACTAAATTTTTTAGGGCGGTTAGGAAGCGTAGCGGATAAAAAGGCAAGCGAGATTAGAGCTAGGCAAAAGGCGCCTGCGAATTAGCGCAGCTCCCAACGCTACTGAAATTTAGTGGTGCATAAAGCGAGCAGGTTTACACATCCAAGGCGCCGCAAAATTTATACGTTTTTGGCTAAAATGGCGGATTGGAATTAGCAAAATTTTAAAGGAGCGCTTTGAAAATTTTACTTGTCGAGGATGAAAAAGATCTAAATCAAATCATCGCAAAATGTCTGAAAAAGGACGGCTACAGCGTAGATTGCGCCTTTTGCGGCAAGGAAGCACTAGAGTTTTTGGATGTCGCGAAATATGACGCTATCGTGCTTGATGCGATGATGCCCGTGATGGACGGCTTTGAATTTTTGAAGGCGGCGCGGGCACGCGGACTGGGCACGCCGGTTTTATTTTTAACTGCGCGGGACGCCAAAGAAGATATCATCGCAGGGCTTGATCTGGGCGCAGACGATTATATGGTTAAGCCCTTTGATTTTCGTGAGCTTTTGGCGCGGCTTCGCGCAATTATTAGGCGTAAAAACGCTACTGCGGATAACGAAATTATCATAAGGCAAGTGCGCCTAAATCTAAGTAAAAAATCAGTCGTCTGCGCGGGCAAGGTAGTGGAGCTAACGGGTAAGGAATATAGAATTTTAGAGCTTTTGATGCTAAATCACGGTGCGATTTTAAGCCGAGAACAAATCGGCGAAAGCATTTGGGATTTTAGCGACGAAACAAGCTCAAATGTTATCGATGTTTTAATCAAAAATATCCGCAAAAAGCTAGGCGAGCACGGCGATATAATAGAAACGAAGCGAGGGCTTGGCTATGTCGTGGCAAAATAGCGAGATTTGTATCAAAATTTCGGCGATTACGAAGCAGATTTTTGCCGCTACGGCGCTTTTCATATTAAAATTCGTGCGAAATTTTAAACAGAATTTTACGCATAATTTTGCGTGTTTAAAGAAAAGCCGCAAGAAAAATCCCACGCAAAATATCGAGTTAAACCAGACGCTAAATTCTACTCAAAGCCAGGTGTCAAATTTTAAACGGAATTCCACGCAAAATACGGCATCAAATTTTGCGCCGAATTTTTCTGCTACAAGCGCAACGCCTGATCTAGCGCAAAACTCTAATAGCGTTCTCGCGCAAAGTCAAGAACAAAATTTCGCGTCTAAAATCTCGATAAGAAATTTTACTCAAGCCTTAGTCCTTGCATTCTCAACTGCTAAAGAGAATTTTATCTCGCGCGCGCTACCTATCAGCCTACGCGTGACGCTTTATTACAGCGTATTTATTTTGGTGCTTGCAGGCGCTATTATCGGCATTTGCGGCTATATTTTAGACGAAGTATCAGGAAACTCCGTCAGCCAAAAAAAGCTTGCCCGCTTGGTGCAAAAAGCCGCGCGCGATGACAAGCTAAAAAGCTTTGATGACGGTGTATTTTTCTACGAGCATGACGGACAAGGCGGCGTGATCGCAGGGTTTGTGCCTAAAGGCTTCGAGCCTGCGATGCCGCTCTCGCCTCAAGGCGCGCGCGAGGTGGAGCTTGATGACGACGAGTTTTTCTATTACGACGCGCAGATCAAAGGGCGCAGCGTATGGATACGCGGCGTCATCGCAGTTAGCGAGTTTGAGCTTGCGATGAAGCGCGTGATGCTGATAGCTCTTATTCTCTCGCCGCTATTTGTGGCGCTCGTCATCTACGGCGGCTACGCGATCATAAAAAGAGCGTTTAAGCCCGTGCGCGTTATGTCGCGCACAGCTAGCGAGATCGGAGCTAGCGGCGATTTTACGCGACGAATAGAACTACCGCGAGGCAAGGATGAGCTAAGCGCGCTCGCAGCTACGTTTAATGAAATGCTAGCATCACTGCAAAGCGCGTTTGAGCGCGAGCGGCAGCTAAGCGCCGACCTTTCGCATGAGCTGCGCACGCCCGCTGCCGTCATACTGGCTCAAAGCGACTACGCCCTAGCCTACGAGCAGGACGCGAGGGAGAGTTTCGCGGTCATAAACAATCAAGCGCGTAAAATTTCGGCGTTAATAGAGCAGATTTTAGAGCTTGCCCGCTTGCAGCGCGGCGTGTGTTTGACACCCGTAAGCTTAAGCAGAATCGCAAGCGAGTGCGCGCAAGACTTTCAACTTTTGTGCGCACAAAAAGGGCTAAGCTTTAGCTCGCAGATAGCCGAGGGCGTGCGCGTAAACGGCGATGAGTTGCTTTTGATCAGGCTGATTAACAATTTTTTAAGCAATGCTTTAAAATTTACGCGCAGCAGCGTCGTTTTAGAGCTTTGCGTGAGCGCAGACGCGTGCGAACTTAGCATAAGCGACGATGGAGAGGGCATAGAGCCTGCTTTGCAAACTAAAATTTGGGACAAGCTCTATCAAATCGAGCGCTCCAGAAATCGCGAGCAAAATAGTGGCACGGGGCTCGGGCTAGCCATCGCCTCACAAATCGCAAAAATCCATGGCGCGCAGATTTCACTACGTAGCAAAGTAGGACGCGGAAGCAAATTTAGCGTAAAGTTTAAGAAGGTTTAGGCGGTTTTACAAACTTAATCGCGCGAAAATTCGATTGCTGCCCGCTTAAATTTATGCATATGACACCGTGCGATTTAAAATTTAGCTCGCAAAAAACAGCTGCTCGTCAAATTTTATCTTTTGTGAAACTCTCTTTTAGATGGAAAAGTAGCTTTACTTACGGAGAATCTCTTTTATTTGCCTTGTACCTTGCGCTTGCAAATTGCAAATCAGAGCTAGCATCTAAACCTCCGCCATCTTTTAAATTATTGCAAATAAGGCGTTGCCATATTAAATTTTATAAATTTGGCTTCAAATTTGACCGCCAAGCTTTAAAGTGCCATATTTTTTAGACGAGGCTGGAACGACGGAAGCGAGAGGGCAGACTACTAAAGTCTGTGACCGAAGCCGAGCGAATTTCTAACGATGTATAAAGAAAAAAGACAAGCCTAGAAATTGCGGGCTACTATACAAGTGAAAGCATCTCCGTAATCTTGCCCACCTCTCTCTTGCAGCTTACGGCGATATAATCAAAGCCGTTTGCCTTACCTCGCCCTATGAGGCAGCCCCGCCGTTTATTAGTATGACCCTACTACCGCGCTCGTCGGTCTCGTAGTCGTAGTGGGTGCTATAGCCAAATTTTACGCGGATCTTGCACAGCGGTAGGTTAAATTTCACGAGCTCGCGGCGAGTTACTTTTTTCTGCGCCATATTCGTTGTAAGACATCGCGCTTTAGCCGTGCGCAGTGCTATCAAAAAGTAAAATTTCCTCGCCCGTTGTTACGCATTTTATTGCGAACTTGCGAGGCATGAGCTCGTCCTCATAAGTCTGCGGCGATGGACTTTTCTAAATTTTTCGCCCTGCCTAGGATCGTAATCGCCTTGTGCTCGCATATATTTACGCACCTGTAGCAAAGCGTGCACTCATCGCCGAATTGCGCCTTTTTGCAAGCGAGCTTTATGTTACGCATCGGGCAGGGTTTGACGCAAGCCCCGCAGCCGCTGCATCGCGATGGATCGAGGCTCGGCTTGCGCTTAGCAAAGGGGCTTTTGTCCCAAATTTTCATCCAAAGCCGCTGTCCTAAAAACCCTGCGATACGACAAAGCGCGCCCAGCCCCTCTTGCGGCGGACGATCTGCGCTAAGCGCCTCCGCAACGCGTCTGACTTTAGCGTCCGCCTCTTTGATTATGCGCTCGTTTTTCGCTTGCGAGTAGCCAAAAATCGCCACGTCGAGGATGAACGCGGGCATTTTGATATGAGCGCCGCCCGTTATGTTTGCGCCGAATTGTTTTAAAATTCTAGCCGCGCACCCTGCCCCGTCGCCGCTGAAGATCTCCATCGTAGCGAGGATGAATACGTTTTTGCCGCTAAAGCTCGCGCCGTTTCGGTAGAGGAAGTCGCGCACGATACGCGGTAGGTCGCTAAAATAGACGGGATATGCCAAGATAACGTCATTGTGGTGTTTTAAAAGCTCGCCGCAGGCCTCGCTCTCGATCGAGACGCAGACGCCGCCAAGATGAGCGATGAGCCTACCCGCGCAATGCTTCGTGTTGCCCGTGGCGCTAAAATAGATCGCTATCATACCCGTCCTCCCAAGCGTACTTTATGTGACGAATTTTAGCGAAATTTAGCGTCGTTGATTGTTAAATAGATGAAATTTTACGCAAAATGCGCATGAAATTTTAAAATTTGATCGTGCACTCATGCCGCTACGGCGTCATAAAAGCGGCGTTTAAATTTAGCTTTTACCTAGTGTGCGCGATACGCACAAAACAGGGCTTACGCAGCGCAGACTCGGGAGCAGTCGTAAAATTTAGCGTTATGAAATTTTAAAATTTTAAGCATTTGAAATTTTATGCTTTGAATTTTACCGCCGCGGCATTTGGCGACGGTACGGACAGTTCGCTGCTACTGCGCGCGCCGCCCGGCCCTCTCTAGCGCTACAGCTCGCGAGGCAGAGTCTTTTTAGACCGCGCACATTTTACCGCTTCGCACGCTAAGCCGCCTTGCCGGCCGCAATGTGCTTTGCCGCCTCGTATCTGATCGTAGATAGCGACACGCCGCGATTTATATGGGCCGTTTAGGGCGTGCGGAGTATTTCGGCGCAAAGCACGCACCGCTACTTCGCGCCGAAATTTCGCGGGCGCTAAATTTAAGCCCCGATTGTTTCGCCAGCGATCATTCCGAAAACCATACAATCAAGGATCGCGTAGGTTCCGAGCCTGCTCGCGCCGTGCACGCCGCCGGTTACCTCGCCCGCAGCCCAAAGTCCTGGGATCGGCTCGTGAGTAAGGCTCGAGATTACCTGAGCTTTGGTGTTGATCTCAAGTCCGCCCATCGTGTGGTGCACCTTCGGCATCGTGCGACTTGCGTAAAACGGCGGCTTGGAAACGTCGATGCCGTCCAGTTTATCGACTACCTTGCCAAATTCCGGATCTTTGCCCGCTTTGACGTAAGAGTTATAATCCGCGACGGTCTTTAAAAACGGCTCCAGCGGCAGATTGTAAGCCTTCGCAAGCTCCTCTAGCGTGTCGAATTTCTTCACGACGCCCGCTTCCAGCGGCCTTGAAGTATAGACCGGATTACGCGCGGCGACGGCTTGAGAGTCGCAGACGTTTACCGGATAGTTGTCGTTTTTCTCGCTTTCGCCGATAACCTTAAAGCAGGCGTCCGCCTTGATCTTGCGCCCTGCGTGCTCATCCATAAAGCGTTTGCCTGTCTTTGGATCGACGGTTAGACCGTAGGTGTTGCAGCAGTGGTTGGTGAAATTTACCGCAGCGCCGAAGCCCTTTTCGTCGGGCGAGCAATACGGAAGGAACTGAATCCATGACGTTAGAAGAGTAAAAGCGCCGATTCTGTTTGCCGCTAGCATCGCTCCTGCCGAGCTTCCCGGATGGTTGGTGCTGTCTATGCTAGGCACTACGCGCGGATCTTGGATCTGGCGGTACCATAGATCGCGTCCGTATCCGCCCGAAGCCAGCAAAACGCCGTCTTTGGCTTTATAGCTCTTTTTTTCGCCGCTTTTGTTTTCTAGATCGTCGCTAAAGAGTTTCGGATCAAATTTATACTCCTCGCGCGCTTCTACGCCCACGACGCGGCCGCTGTCGTCCACGACAAAATCGTCAAATTTCGTGCGGGTCTTGATCGTGACGTTAGGATCGTTTTGAAGTTTACCCATCATCGGCTGGATGTAGCCCGAGCCCGAGCCGTTGGTCGATTGCAAGCTTCTTGCGACGCTGTGGCCGCTTTCAAAGATCAACTTATCGCTAAACTCCGCTCCGCAGCCCACCAAAAGATCCACGGCATCGTTGCTGCGATCAAACATCACGCCCAAAAGATCGGTATGATTGAGCCCGAGCCCGTCTTTTACGGCATCAGCGATAAAAAGCTCCTTGCTATCTTTGATGCCTTGTGCGACTTGAAATTTATTCATCGGAGCAGCCATATTTCCGCCGTTGATGACGGAATTTCCGCCCGCGCGACCCATCTTTTCTAAGATAAGCACTTTTTTACCGCGTCCACTAGCCTTAATTGCCGCGGCAAGTCCCGCAAAACCGGTACCGATGATGACGATATCGTATTCCTCGTCAAATTTGACGTCCTTGGCGTTTTGCGCCGCGCTCGCACTGCTAGCCCCCAGCGCAAGTGCCCCCGCACTCACTGCGCTAATCTTTAAAAAACTACGTCTTGATACGTCTTGCATTTGCAACTCCTTTAATTAAAAGTGTATATTTAAAAGAAATGATAACTCGAATTTAAAGGTAAGTCAAATAGAATAACGTTATAAATAGATAGTAAAAAGCTATGAAATATGGGTGGCGATATAAAATTTTGAAATTCGGCGGGCCGGCGGGATTGAAATTTTAAAATTTTATCAGGCGCTCGTTTGCAAAATGCTTGTGAACACAAAAGCGCACTCGGCGCGAAAATCGCAATTAATGCAAAATTCGCGCCGAGCCTTAAAATCGCTAAGCCCTTAGCGAGCGACTTTAAATTTAAGCGTTTGCAGATCGTAATTATTTACTCGCTCGTATTGCATATCCTCGATAGAGATCGCAGGAAGCGCGCACGAGCCCGACATAATCACGTTTATCGGCGTATAGATGACGCCGGTACTATTATATCCCTCTTGCGGATCGTAGTAAAAATAGCCGCTTTTCGGGAAGTGAAGCACTCGGTCATACAGATACTCCGTGTGCTCGATCGCTACGCTATCTACAAAGCCTTCCGGGCGAGCCTTTGCGGCCGAGCCCAGGCGCTCATTGACCGCCTCAAAGCAGCTAGGCATCGCCTCGTCAATCGCGAAATTATATAGATAATGATTCGCTCGCCAGCTGATCTTAGAATAAATTTTCTGCCCTACTTTGAGCTTATTTAGATCGACGATGTTGCCGCGAGCATCAAGAAACTCGCGATAAATTTCAACCTTCTTATCCCGGTCGTTATCAAACGGTCTATTTATGCTAAGCGGATTGTGTTTGACCGCAGCGCTTTCATATCCAAATCCCAGCACCGTAAAAAACAGCTCGCCGTTACCGCTCATCGGCGTAAATTCTATCGAGCCGTCTTTAACTGCAAGCTTGGTATCCAGCGGCGAATTGAAATTTTTCGTCTCGCCGTCGTATTTCAAAGCAAAGCTAATATCTTTTTTCGCGTCCTTAAAATACGCATCAAATCCGCGTATGACGCTCGCTCGCTCCTGCGTATTGTCTGCATCTTTTAGGTTTCGTACGAGCGCGATAGCCGCCTTGCTTGTGCTATCGTCTTTGATACCCGCCTTGCCGAATGCGTAGAGCTTAAAGGCAGCATCTCTTATGTCGCTAGCAAACGTCAAGCCCGCCCCGTCTTCGGCGTAGTCATAATCCATTTGGTTTATTTTTTCACGCATGAAGTTAAACTCGGTCGTCATATTGTGCTTTTTAAGTATCGCGGCCATAGCGATGCGAGCCATCGGCGAGTTATCATAAAGGCCGTTGTCGTAAATGAAATTTATCTCATCGTCATCCAGCTTGCCGTATTGATCTAGCACGAAATCTGCATATATTCGAAGCGTCGCTTGATCTTCGTAGTCTGATTTTAAGGCGCTAAATATCAGCGATCTTTGCTTGTTGCTAAGGAATTTATAGCGCGCATCAAGCTCTAGTAAAACGTCGCTTGCGTAAATCGAAGCGTAGTAATTAGTAACGCCGTGAGCACTCCAGTAGCCGAAACCGCCGTTAGGTTTGAGGCGAGAGAGAATGCGATTTGCGTGAGCGTTTACGTAGTTTACTACGGTCTGGTTGGAGTCTTTGCGCGCGATGTAATCAAGCGCTACCATCTTTGAAGTAAGCTGCTCGGTGCAACCGTAAGGATAGGAGTAAAGCTCCTCCGCTAGGCTAAAAGCGTTAGGCGTAGAGCTTACGTGAGCGTAAATTTCTTTATAGCTCGGATCGATTTTGAGCGTTACGGGTTTATCGCCGTAGCTTGCATGAAATATTTTCGAGCGCGGGAACTGGCTGATGATGTCAAATTCTACGTTATTGCTAAATTTCTGCCCATTTGCGTCAAGGTCAAATTTTATATTCGCATCGCCGATATCAAGCGCGCTTGCGGTGAAGCTTAGGTGCTTGACCTCAAGCGGTTTGAGCGTGAAATTCGCCTCGCCGCCGCTTATGGAAATCGACGGGCCTGAGCCGATCTTTAAAACCGAAATTTGCTCTTTATCGGTCGTATTGATGAGCGTTAGCGGTACCGAAATTTCATCGCCTCGCACCAGATACGTTAGATCCGCAGGCTTTATAACTACGTCGTCTTTGACCCTCACCTCTGCGTTTGCCGAGCCTATCTTATCGGTTTGACCGATCGCCATAGCGCTTAGGCGGACTATCGAGTTAAAATTTTGCGGCAGCGCGAGATCAAATTTCGCCTCGCCGTTTGCGTCCGCTTTTGCGATCAGCATCTTGATAAATTTTTTCTGCTTTTTATTTTCGACCGGGCTTAAATTTCGTTTAGCCTTCGCCATTACGCCGTCGCCGCCGAAGCTTAGCTCTTTGGCTAGGGTTTGATACACGCTAAGATCGTCGTAGATATCGAAATACTGCATCGCAAAATACGCGCTAACGTCGAATGCGCCAAACGCATCGAGCTCGCTTTGCGAGACGATATCTAAAATTCCAAGATCGACCGCGTAGAGCACCACTTTGGAATTCGGCTCGCTTTTTACGCTGATCTGCGCGTTTTGACCGTTTTTATAAACCTTATCGGATAAAATTTGAACTCCCGCTTTGTGCTCGCTCGCATCCAGCGCCACCGGGATGTTGGCGTAAGCGCGAAGCGGCATCGCAGCAGGCGTCGCCGCGCGAGTAACTACGGCGTTGATATGTCCGCCGATGAAATTTTTCGACGTTTGCAGCTCGAATTCCGCGCTGTTTCCTTTGATACGTAAAATTTTATAATCGTAAATTCCTTCGCCGACGAGCGAGATATTTAGTACGCCGTTTTCGATAGGCGAAGTGATGACGCCTTTGACGCTCTGGCCGGGCTTAATCTTGTCGCTTGCAAGCTTGATCTTGGCGCTTTGGATATCCTTGGCATTGACCCGCCCGTAGTATCCCCAGCCGCTTACGTCCACGCGCACGCTCGCACTCGCGCCGCTTGAGTAGTCGTTTGCGATGATCACGTAGTTGCCGCCGTTTTCAAATTTATAGCTAATCTCGCGAGCGTCGGTAGTAAATGCCGATACGAGGCTAAATTCCTCCTGCTCGACATATCTGTTGCCGTCGTAAACGTAGTTGAAATCGTTGCGGTAAATTTCAACGTCGATCTTGCCGGCGGCGGGCGTTTTTGCTTTGGCATCTATCATCGCAAGTCCGAATTTCACGCTATCGCCTGCGGAGACGAAGTCGTTTGAAGCCTTGATACCTATGATGCGGTCGTACGGGAAGTAGCTTAGCAAGCGGTATGCGCTTACGGTTTTGCCCTCCTCGACGACGCTAAAATTTATCAAAATATCAGCGGCGTTGGAGACGTTTTGATCGACGCTTGCGGGATCAAGTACGAGCTCCTTTTTGCCCGCGCGATCCAGATTAAATTCCGATCTTTGAAGCACTATGGCGCCCGGCTGCTTTAAACGGTCGTTTGAGAAGGAGTAGCCCTCGTAATCTTTTAGCTTTAGCTTTTTATCATAAAGCGTCGCTTCCAAGGAGCCCTTCAGCTCGCTAGCAGGCGCGCCGGCTAGGTAGTTTGAGCTAAGTTTGGCGATTATTAGCTCATCCGCGCCGAACTCCTCTTTGGCGGTTAAAATTTCGTTTTTAACGCGGTTTGGGACAAAATTTTCTACGCTGAAGCTCTTAGAGGCGATGATCTTATCTTCGTAGATTAAATCTAGGCGGTATGTGCCGCTTTTTTCGCCCATAAGCTCGTCTATTTTGACGCTGCCGAACTCGTCCGTTTTAACCGCGCGAGTTAGGATGGAGGTTCCGGTAGGATCGTAAATTTTAAATTTTATCGGCGTATCTTTTAGTGCGGTAAAATCGCGATTTTTTATCACGATCGTGCCTAAGAGCCGCTCGCCCGGGCTTACCAGCTCGCTTGCAAAATATACAAACGCGCGCTTTTGCGTAGTGGTTTTCTCGATGCTAGCAATGGCGTTATTAAAGAGTACGAAGCCTTTCTCGTCGCCCTTTGTAATCTCGATAGAGCGCGGATTTTTAGATAAAATTTCACGATCGTCGATACGCAAAATTCCGTCCCCGTCCGTTTTATCCTCGATCATCAGCTCGTTTTTGTCGTTGTAAATTTTAACCTTCGCTCTGCTAAGCTCCTCCGCGTTGCTTAAGCGCGACGTGTAGATAAGCGCGCCCTTTTCGCTCAAAACCACCTGCGCGGTGATGTCGCTAAGATAGGCGATGCGCGAGACCTCTTGCATCTTTTCGCCCACTTTGTAAAACGCCGTGATCTTGTAGATGCCGTCCTCGTAGCCCTTAAAATCCATCGCGATCTTGTTTTCTAAAACGGCGTTTTTCTGTCCGCCGATATCAAAGTTTTTTACCGCGATCTCGCTAGCTAGGGTATTTACTCCGTCCTGCTGATCAAAGCTTGCAAAATTTAGAAAATATCTTATATTTTGCTCGCCGATTTTTGAGACGGCGATCTTGACTTCGTTTACGTTCGAGCTTTTAAACGCAAGCGAGGCGGATTTTGGGATGAAATTTTTCTCGTCGCTAAACGCTACGAAAGGCGTCCGATCGCCCATTTTTATATTTTGCTTGATCTCCTCGCGCAATACGTATGAGCTGTCGCCGAAACCCTTTAGTAGCCGCACTTCATAGGATTTCTCCGGTAAAAACTCGTCGCTTATGATGTCTGCGTGGTAGTAGCACTGATCGTCGCTTCCGTCCTCATCGTCCTCGTCGTAATAATAGCGCGGCTGAGTGAGGCTAAATTTATTGATGCCCTCAATCCTTACGTATTTTGCAGAGATGCCGTCCATATAGCTAGGAAAGCAAATTCTACCCGCGAGAGAACCGTTTTTTAAGCTGGCGGCTCTAATTTGCACGCCGCTTAAATTTGAAGCGTTAATGCTATCATTAAAAGGCTCCTCGTCCG
>CAUVFI010000002.1:0-28851 GCA_963551055.1 uncultured Campylobacter sp.
TCCTAACCACCACCGGCGATAGCATCGCAAGCGATAAGGCGCTTGTGACGCAGTGCGGATTCGACCTAGCAAAGGGTGCGGATTAACGTCGGTCGGGAATTAAAGATAAAATTTAAGAGGTGGCTATGAAGTTAAAATTTTTCCTTGCCCTTATTTTGGTCGTCTTGCTTTGCGGCTGCTCGCCGCTCTCGCAGGACGGCAAGGAGGCTTTGTTTGCAACAGGCGCGAGTAGGTGCGACGTCGCAAGCTCGCTAAATAAGAAGCAGCCAAACCGCTGCGCGAAGCGGCAAAAAATCGACGCCGAAGTCGCGCGAAAGGCGCAAGAACAAGCGGTATCGCAAGATACGCTTAATTCATTTAGGGCGAATAGCGCGCAAGCGCAGCAAAGAGCGCAGCAGCAGTATAGCGCCACGCAGCGAAGCCTAATGCAACAGCAAGCGCAGCAGCAGATGGGGCAGATGCAGCAGCGACAAAATATGCGAAATTTACAGAACGAACAGAACTGGAATAGATTGCGTAATCTTGAAAATATAAGCAGCGGGATTTAGCCGTGAATTTTACAATTTGATCTAAATTCTAATTCGCGCGACTTTAATTCTAGAGCAATTAGCCTCGGTAAAAATATGATGAATTTTTAATCAAAATACTCCAAAATCAAATGAGGTCTTAAATTTCAAGGGCAGGCAACCGAATTCTAGAAAATTTTAATTGATTTTAAGCAACGAAATGGTGACCCACAGGGGGTTTGGCTTTAGTGTATATATCGCCTAAAATAGGCAATATGTAAATTTTAGTTATACACTTTTTTATACAAAAATTTTAGTAAGCATCTAGCGGGATTTATAAATTTTATGAAAAAATCAATTATACCAAAGATACACAAAATCAAAAGAAGGGGTAGCTAGTGAACATTCCTCCAGAGCTTTATTTAAAATTTGCAAAAGATATAGAACCGGAAATCTTTGAGAATAAAACGCCCAAATTTCACCTGGACGTTTTGAAATTTATCGACGGCGCGGATCAATATAAAGCCGTAGTTATATTTCGCGGTAGCGCGAAAACTACGCTACTCAATAAAATTTACGTCGTCAGCAGGCTATATTTTTACGCAGAGCCCTTTATTATGATAGCTTCCGCAAACGATACGAAAGCAAAGCTATTCGTCGAAGCAATCAAAAATTCGATCGATAAAGCAGCTGCCAAAGGTTACGCGATAGAGCGCGGTAAAATTTGGAACAAAGACCGCATAGAGGTCGTCGTTAATCGCGGCAAAAAAGACCGAAACGGAAACGATATCGAGCGAACCTGTCACGTAGTATCACTCAGCTCCGGGCAGGATCCGCGCGGTGCTAATATCGATAATATGCGCCCGACGCTTATCATAGTTGATGATTTAGAGAGCAAGGACGGGCAATTCCCGGTTGGAAACAAGGCGAGCCGTCAAAAGCTTCGAGGTTGGTTTTATGCGGATCTGCTCCCCGCCGTGCACCCCGTTCGCGGTAAAGTGGTAGTGCTAGGCACTATTCTGCATGAGGATAGTATCCTGAATAATATCGTGAACAATGAGAATATAGAAGAAGCCAACAAGCAGGGATGGCAACACATAAAAATTCCTATCATAGAAAACGGCGCGAGCGCATGGCCGTCTCGTTTCCCTTTATCCCGCATAAAAGCAATACAAAATCAGCTCGTCTCAAAGGGGCTTGCAAATGAATTTTATCAAGAGTATATGTGCGCAGCGATCGATCCGCAAAGAGCGATTTTCAAACGCGAGTATTTCCGCTACTTCGAGCGCGTAGAATACGACATCGGCGCAGAACCAGAAGCCCTAAACATTACGGACGGCGTTAATATACGAACGCTGCAAATCAGAAAGGCCATAAATTTAACGCTAGGCGGCGAAAAAATAGAGCTTGCAAAATGTCAAATTTTTACAACGATTGATCTGGCAAGTGCAAACGGCCGCGACCAAACAGCGATGATAACCTCGGCTATCGACAACAGAAATCGTATATTCATAATAGACATCAGCGCCGGGCACTGGACGCCGTTTGAAAAGAGCGTTGAGATCATACGGATTTTTCAGATATTCGGCTGCACCAGGATAGGAATTGAAAAAGCCGGGATGCAAAACGATTTTTTCTATACGATCGATATCATACAAAAAATGACCGGGGTGCATCTCCCTATCGATCAGCTTAGCCACGGTGGGAGGGCAAAGAATACGCGCATATCAAACCTAGAGCCATATTATCGCACCGGGCAAATTTATCACAACGCAAGCATAGACTCAAGCACTGAGCTAGAGGCGCAACTCCTCAGCTTCGATAGTGAAGTCGAGAGCAAAGAGGATGATCTGATGGATGCGCTCGCGTATTTACAACAATATATCGTGGGGCGAGAATTTGACGAGCCGGAATACGAGGACGAGGACTATGAAGGCGCCGAGGCATGGGCGTGAATTCGCGCCGGCAGGACAAATGCAGGCGGCCACCGCTCCCGCAGGCGCAAAGCTCTAATGCTTACGCTTGTTTTGCAGATCGTGGGACAAAAAAATGCGGGCTTAAATTTTAAGCAGATAATAAAATGTGCTCGTATCTTTTGCGGGACAAAAAGTCTAAATTTTGAAATTTTTCTCTACACCGTCAGTATTGGGCGGAAAATTCCGAGTGGGGTCATAGCCCCCCCGTCAAGAGAGCAGGCGGGCGCTATCAAAGCCCCGTAGCAGCGCGCCTATGATAGATTATGATATAATCACAGGGCGGGCGCATAGGATTTAAGCAAATAGTTATCAAGACCGAGCCGAAATTGCGCGCGAAACTTAAGCGGCGCGCGCCTAAATTTTCACACTTTCCTTAAGCGAAAACGAACAAATTCGCGTCGTTTTTATCTCTTGAAACTTAAACTTAATTTTCACGGCTCTTTAAAATGCCTATTTTAGGGCGTTTTATAGAATTAACTATTGAAAATAATTCTTTTCAAAAATATGTATTTTCACAAAATTCGACCCCAAACTCTGCTCCAAACCTTAAGCCGATTTTGCTTCAATCAGCCCATACTTCAGCGTCAAAAATCCGCAATCTGTCCCGAAAACGGAGCGGTGCACCCTCGAAAAACCCGCGTGCCGCCCCTCCCCCGTCGGTATTTCCTACTATCTGCTCTGCGAAGCTCCCCGCGCTGGTTCTCGTGCCAAGGTGCATGCGTAAGTAGGCGGCGTTGGCGCTTACCCGGCGCGGGCGCGCTTGCGGACGTTAGAGCACTTCGGCTCGATCAAGGCGGCGTGCCAAGCGCTATATATCGCTCACGAGCACAGCCCGGAGTCCGCCTCGAAAGCCTTGTGAGTCCGCGCAGAGATCGCCCATGCTCGTCGCGGTCGCGAAACGGGCAGAAGTCGGACGCTGCCCGTCTGCGGCGATAGCTTCGCGGGAGCGCGTAGGGTCGGCGGAACTGGATCGTTGGGTTTTTTACTATTTGTGGCAGCGGGATCGTTACGAATGTGTGCGGCGATTGGTGCGCCATTCGCGTCCAGGTGCTACGACGATGAGCCGTAGCGGCGCGGTAAGCCTAAAGCTCCGCGGCTATTTCGTCTTTGATGAGCTCTTTAATTTTGTCAAACAGGATATAAGAAATATTTTTTAGCTACCCTCTTTGCACTCCTTCTCTTAACCTAGTAAAATGGTAAGATAGTTTAAATAAAAATACATAAAATCCGTAGTTGCTCAAAGAAGCTATTTTATTTACCATTGCCTCACTAAATTTATTATAATCTAGGTGCATCGTTCTATCTAGCAAAACCACCATGTCATCTGGTAAATAAAACATATTAGTCACCTGTTGCTTTTTTATCGCATCTATTTTATTGGCTATTGCTTGTTTATCTTTACCACTTTTTTCAAATGCTTCTTTCATTTTTTCAAGACTAAGGATTACTACAAATGATACACAAATAGGAAAAGCGCGCTCATTTTCGCTACTATTATCACAAGAATTTGATATTACCATTACCTTGGCGTTATGTCCGCCATATATATTCGCACACTCCACTATATCGGATTGTAGAAGCTCGGATTTATGGTCGTTAAATACATCTTCAGGCATTATCATTTTTCCCATATTGTTTGGAAAATTATCAAGCGAATTTTTTAAAGCCTCTTTAGCACCATTACTAAGATATTGCGGTAGATACTTTTGTATCTCGCTTTGCGGAATTCCCATATTAAGCTAACAGATCCACTATATTATCATTGATTATTTTTGCGAAATCAGCATCCAAGTCATGAGAATTTTCTATGATATTTTCAGCGAAATTTAACATACTCCTAAATAACCGGTCATCAATACCGCTTATCTGCATCAAAGAGCTTATATCTAAAAATTTACTCGTATTGTTTTGCAAAAAGTTTATCTTCGGCATATTGACCTCAGTTGCATTTAGCGCCGAGACAATAAACATCGCGGGAAATATCTTATGTATATTAGTATTCAGGGTTAAATTTTGCATTTATATACTCCTCTTTGATGATTGAAAAAAACAGCTTTTTATTACTCTCGTGCATTTTTTCAAGTATCTCTTTTATATTATCTATGTCTATATCCAAATCTGCGTAAATCGTCTTTATATCTATCGTCGAGCCGTTAGTGTTTTTCTTATCTACTATGGCTTGCGCAGAACCGTTTATATTTACGTTGTTAGTTATGCCCTCAGAAGTTTCTGAAAAGCTTAACTGTTTACTGGCGCATTTTGTCGGGTAGTTTATTTTTATATCGACGTTTTCAAATATATCCTCGTCTTGGAAAAAATCTATATTTTGATACTCTAAATTTATAATCTTTTTTATAACTTTGGATTTGCCTATACACTCTATAAATTTCTCTACTTCAGGCTTAAAGTAATCTCTCCAGCCGCCGTATTCTTTTCCGTGGGCTTTATCATATACTATCGACGCTACTTTACCGCCTATTTGTAGCGAGTATCGCTTGCCATCGTCTAACAGCGTATATACGGGCATGAATTTTAAGCTATCTTCTTTCTCTCTTATTTCGAGCGGGATGTTTACTATCGGCATCGGAAAACTATTAAAAGTTCCTAAATCGTTTTGAAAATTTTGATACAAAATTCCAAAAACTGCGTCGGTCGGAATAT
The DNA here is from genome assembly GCA_963551055.1 of uncultured Campylobacter sp. Taxonomy (GTDB): domain Bacteria; phylum Campylobacterota; class Campylobacteria; order Campylobacterales; family Campylobacteraceae; genus Campylobacter_B. The sequence continues at coordinate 5,144 of CAUVFI010000002.1, forward strand.
TTGAATCAAATTTTATGTTTATTGCCGACAATAATAATGGAATAGGACTAAGTTTTTTTGGAACATTCATATATTTTTCTCTTTTTAGCAGGAAATTGCGTAATTATAATATTTTTTTATTGAAGCAAACCTTTAAATTATGATTTTTAAAAATTATACTATATTTTTTTAAAAAATTCTTAAAATTTGAGATCGTCGTTTGCATTTCCCCTCTCCTTCTCTCTCTTTGATGTAGCGCCCAAGGAGGAGAGAGGACCCCTTGAGCGCGGTGATTATATGGCGGCGCGTCCTAAATTTTATAAACTCGCCGCGGCGGGCTACTATTGCGAAAACTTCCCGATCTGCGGGCGGGAGATTAGCGCGGGATCGAATTTCTTGGGCGCAAATTTACGCTGCTTTTTCTCGTCGCGCAGCCGCTTGAGGCTCTGCACGTCAAACTCAAAGCCCTCAGCGTCCGCTACCTCTTTAAAAATTTCAAGCTTCCGATCGATCTGCTTCTGCTTTTCGGCTTTCTCCGACGCGCTCATCTTTTCGAGTTTTTCATTGTGTTTGATCGCCTTTTCGACCTTTTCTTCGTCGTCGCTATCGGGCACCTTGACATATTCAAGCTCCATCTTTTGCTTGCGTAGCTTGCCGAGCTCGTTATTTAGCTCTTTTTGCTGATTGAAGCGGCGCCCGCCCACGCTGCGCTTCAGGATGCCCGAGTAGCCGAGCTCGTCTTTGTTGTAGTCTTTAGGCGCGAAATCTTTATCGCCCGTGATGTCTGAAAGAGCCTGCTCGCCGAGCAGCTGTCCGTATCTGCCGATCGTAAAGCTTGGTAAATAATTTTTAGCTAGCTCTTTTGCGCGCTTGCGAGCGCTTTCCGCCCCGCTATCCTCTTTACTCTCTATGTCATAGCCTAAAGGGCTTTTGCCGAAAAATATGATCTGCACTAATCCGCCGATAAAGCCTCCTCCTTTAAGATCAAACATTTCGTCAAATCTAAAGCCGGGGACCGCACGACCTGCGTTAAAATATGTATCGCTATTTCCGACCCTAGCCCAAGTTTTGAGACCAAAAACGTTAGGGAATCTTGAGCTTTGCGCCCACTTCGGTTTGGTGAGATTATCTTTTTCGGTATCTGCGATAATCGAGCTTAGCGACAGCCCCGCGGCATCCGCGGCGATAAAGGCCGCCTGCATCATCGCGAAACGATGCGGGTTTTTGAGGATCGCTTTGATCACCATCGGCGTCGATTTGACGGAGTAGTGCAAAAACGGCGTCAGACCGCTTTTGTCGAGCTTGCGTAAAAAGCCGTTGAAATGAGTGCTGTAATCGACATAGTGATACTGCGCGTCGCTCATCGCCGCAGCAAGCTCCTTTTCGCTAAATTTGCTTAGATCGCCCGCGGCGTATCCTCGCTTTGCGGCGATCGCGTCGAGATTTTTCTTAAATCGCGCGATCTTGAAAATTTCATCCTCCCACGCGTAGGCCTTTCTGACCGCTTTGCCCACCGCCGAGCCCTCGCTCATGTAGATATTTTTGCCCGCAGTAATTAAAAAATCCACGGCTTTGCCGATTACGCCGAAAGCCTCGCTATCATTTTTAGGCTTTAGCCCCTTGATCGCTCCCTCCAGATCGTCCATAGCGCTATCCAGCCCTAAGCGGCGCGCGAGCTTCCAATACTCCTGCCGCTGCTGCCGCCCCAAAAGCGCCCAGCTCGCAAGAGCCTTTTCGTCGCCATGCAAAAATGCTAGTATAGCATTACTTGCGACGTTGTAAATATGTGTAACCGGGTTTTTAACCGTCACGGTTACTTTGATATGGTCGATAGCCGGCACCCCATACTTTTCGAGCGCGCCGAGCTGTCCGCCCAGAGCCTGCGTGCTTTTCAGAGCTTCCGCCACCTCTTTTGGGACGTATTTGCCCCCAAGCGCGCCGAATTTCTTTATGCCGCCTCCGACGGTTTCGTCGCTGATCCGCACGTATTGCCCCTGCCTTGCGCCGGCGGGGATCTCATCGAGCCCGAAGCGGTTTGCGATACCCTCAAGCGCGCGGGCTTTGAGAAGCTGGGTGCGCTGCTTTGCGAGGGTGTTTGCGACTACGAAACTGATGTCCGTGCGAAGCCCCAGAGCTCTTCTTTGCGCCTCGCTCAGGTCTTTGCGAGCGTAAAATTTGTCTAGCGTCCTGCTTATTTTGCCGCGCTCGTTTTGCATATACTCATCGTAGTAGTGTCCGATGTAGTCGGTGAGCTTGTTCTCCTGCTTGAGGGCGCCCGCTTTGATGAGCTCGTTTGCGTTGTTATCGATCGTATCGCGCAATTTTTGATAGGTTGCTTGCAGCTCCTGTGGCAGATCAGCTTTAGCTATCTTGCCGTCGAGGGCATTAAACAGCTGCTCGCTCTGCGCGGCATCAAATTTATCAAGATACCTCGCCGCAGTGCGAGCCTGCGCATTAATAGCCGCGCTCTCGCGAAAAAAACTCTCGATCGCGCCGTCTATCTGCCGCTTTGCCGCGTTTCGCAGATCAAGGACGCTCATCCCCTTTTTCACCAAAGCGGGGGTATTTTCGCCCTCGTAAATGCGATCTACCGCGTTTTCATACTTGTTGATCCCTTTTCGCCAAAGGGTATCGACAAACTGCGCCCACTTGCCATCCGCGCCGCCGTATGATCCCAAAAGCGCGTCCGTTTTGCCTAGCAGATCGTTCATTGTAGGCATATCGGGGTTAAAAGGATCTGCCTGCCGCGCCGCGCGGTCGTATTCGGCCTGCAATTTCTCCTGCTTTGCTTTGCTTTCTTGGGCGATTTTGGCTTTGAAAGCCCTCTTGTCGGCTCTTTTTAAAATTTCCTCCGCCTTGATGGGATCGGGCTCGTTCAGAAATTTAGCCTTGGTCTCAAAGCTATAATTTTTCAGCGCCTCATCGCCGCCAAAGAGGCGATCGAACATCGTCTCGTTTGCGCGAATGCTCTCGTCGATATGAGCCTTAGAATACGCGTTGATGCGCGCTCTGCCGCTTTGATCCATATCGATGAAGATCATCTGCTCGTCGCCATTTTTGCCTTTCTTTTTGAAGGCAAAGCCGTCGCGGCTGATGTGAGTTAGCTTGGCGCCTGCGATGTCCTTTTTGAGCCGCGCGAGTTGGCTCTCGCTTAGGTTCGTCTGCACCCCTTGCGAGAGTGCGTCGAAATTGCCCGTCCTTACGGCATCCAGCACCTCGCCCGCGGTGTCGTGATTTTTGTAGCTATCCTTATAAATTTGCTCTACGCTCTGCTCCACCTCCTGCTCGATGTTTGGGCGGCGCTTTTTGATCTCGCCCCCTATATTTTCGATCTCGCTTGCTTTGAATTTAAGCGGCTCCTCGTTTGCGTTCACGCCGCCGTCTCGCAAAACGATCGTATCGTCCGGGCTAACGTCAAAGGTGCCAAGCGGGTCTTTGCTCGCCCTTGCGGCATCGTCCAAGCCTAGCCGCGTCTGCACGTTTCTAGCCTCCGCTTCGCCGTGCAGCTTCGCGTAGTTTGCATCGCCGCCAGCGCCGCCCGTTGCAAAGCCCTCTTTGCTCTGCACCCAGTGTTGAATCTCGTGCATTAGCGTGGATCTGTCGTTTAGGTTTTTAAGAGCGATCGTGTTACTCTGAGGATCGAAATAGCCTAAATTATTGCCATTTTTTGAATTTTGTGATATAATCTCTTCACCGCTCAAAGAGTGTTCTAAGGATTTTATATCACCAGAGCTTTGGGCGGTATATCTTACCTTCCCTTCTCTTATTAATAATTCAAATTTACGTCCCGCCATGGGATAGTTTGATGTTACATCTATAGCTCCGTTGCGCTCTTTTGTTACTGAGGCAAATTTAACAACTCCTTTTTCATCCTTAAAAGCCTTGAAAAAGAAAGTCGTGTCTTCGAAATCTACTATAAAAGAGGGTTTTTCTAGAGTAGGCTTTATTAACCCAAGATACTTTTCCCTCCCTTTAATTTGCAGCTTTTTAAATTGAAACGAGCCGACATTAACCTCTCCTATTGGAGTTTGAGCTTTACCTTGCGGAAAATCGGCTTTAAAATTTTCAAAAGTATATTCTTTTTTGACGAAAGGAGCTGCCTCTTTGGCGATGACGGATCGGTTAATCTGCCCGTCCTTTAGCAGGTATTTTTTCTCTAGCTCTTTTGCGAGCATCGCGCTGGACGTCGCGCTGTGCTCGTGCCAATTTTGCAAATTTGCGTCATATCTGACCTTTGGGTTTTCGAATTCCATAGGCTTTTTAAGATTTCTGTCAGAGTAAAAGGTTATAATGTCCTCAAAGTCCGCAGGTCGAGGTAATTCGGCCGTGTAAGGCGTCCCTGCGGACTTGTTACTTGCTACGAGCCTAAATCTCACCCCCTTGTCGTCTTGCCATTCATAAACTCTAGCATTGCGTTTATTTATAAAAGGCTCTTTATACTTTGCTAAATATTTACGCATACTCTCGCCTAAATCTAAAAGCTCTTTTTTACTTACATATCCTTCGCTGCCCTCATTGTTAAGGTGTCTTATTTTTATATGCTTTGCCCCCTCGCTTCTATCGCCCCTCGCATATCTTAAAGCTCCCTCTATTTGATCTAGGTCTTGCTTTACATAGGTTGCTACTTTATTATTGTAGGTCACGTTATAGATGCCGCGCTTTTCCTTTTGCCCCGCATCCTTTGCAAGCATCGCGCTGGACGGAGCGTCGCTTCGCATCTTTACGACCTTTACGTCCTTTAACTCGGGATAGGCCTTAAATAACTCATCGTGCTTTAGCAGATCACCTAGCTTGCCGCCGCTTTGAAATTTAGGATTTAATTTGGCGTCGCCGTCGCCGATCTCAAATTTCCAAGCGCCGTCTTTGTCCCGAAACCAGCCTGTATCTCGCCAAATTTCTAACTCATTTTTTCCCTCTTTCGCCATAGCCTGCGCTTTGCTTAACTTATCCGCTTTCACGGGGGCGTATTTTAGCTCGGCGTAGGCTTTCTCTCCTGCAAAGATTTGAGGCTCGAAATCAAGCCCCGTCTTGTTCGCGACTTTTGTTTTTGCAAACTCGGCGGCGTTAAATAGCGTCGTTTTCGCGCGAGATTTGATCTCATCGCTTAGAGCCTGCGCGAAAAGATCAGCTCGGTCGTTTGCGAGCGTTGGATAGGTTTTCGCCTGCTTTGCTGCGTAAGCTTTCATACTTGCGCGAAAGCCTTTGCGGATCACTGCGACGCCGCCGAGCCCTGCGATGAAGCCCGCCGCAAATCTCTCGGGGCTAAATTTGCCCTCCTCGTCGGTAGCGCCCAGCGCGCCGCCGCTAAGCCCTCCCGCAAGATGAGCCGGCAGATCGGCGCGCACGAAGCCGCTTTGCATATTGCTATTTTTCGGACTTTTCGCTATACTATCAGAAGCGATGTCTGGCCCTTGATTTTTCGTCGCTTGTGGGGCGCTTAGGCCAGAGAGCGTGTCCCCACCCCAAATTATATCCCCGTTTTTTATTATATTTTTTAAATCCGTATTCCTAAGAGGCGTCGCGGTTATGCCTATAAACTCCCCCTTGTCGTTTTCTATGACGCTTAAAAATTTCAACGTCTTGTCTTTCTCATCGATAAAGGTTTTGAAAAATCTGTATCTATCACCCTCTTTTGTTATAAAAATAGGATTTTGAAGCGTCGGCTTGATTAGATTGATATATTCTAATCTGCGCTCGCCGTCCGCCTTCTCCGCCAAATGATTAAGCATCTTATCTACCGAAATTTTAGCCTCGAATATCGGCGTTTTAATAGGCGTTTTAAAATCGTTCACAATCGATAAGAGATCGGCTTTCGGATCAATCCGTAAAGCCAAGTCTTTATTTCGCGTCAAATTACGCACAGCCAGATCGAGGTTTAGCGCTGCGCCGCCTTGATCTGCCGCATCTTGTGCTGAAACCACTCGCTGTTTTGAAGCTGCGGCATCAGCTGCGCTATCGCCTGAAGCGGCCCCGTATCGTCCCACGAGCTCATCGCCCGCGGCATTTTTTGCATCCTCGCCGCCGAGTATAGCAGCAGATCCGCGCTGCGATGATACCTGCGCATCGCCTCCCGGTCCCCGCTCCGCTCGGCTTGGAGTATCGCCGAGATCAGAAACGCCCTTTGATACTCGCTCATCTTTTCCGCCAGCGCCTGCGCCGTTTGTGTGGACTCCGCGCTGCGGCGCGTCTGCGTTTGCTTTGCCATTTTGTGCTCTCCTTATCTTGCCGTCTTTGATGATCCAATCTTTCATTTGATTGTTTACGATGTCGTCGTATTCGGCTTTTGCGACCTTGGCGTCGATATAGTTTTTTAGAAATTTTATATCCCCGTCGTCGTATGCCTGCATCGCCGCAGCCTGCACGTCGGGAGCGAAACCTTTGCTTGCCAAGCGCGCGCCGTATTGCTCGGTAGTGTAGGGGTGAGCTTTGATGTCGTTTTCCACCCGCCAAATGAAATTTTGCCCGGCATACATAGGATCGACGTCCGCGCCGTCGTTGTAGGCGCGGGTGTATCGAAGCTCCGCCTCCGTAGGTTTTATGCGAGAGTTCAGAAGCTCTCTTTGCGCGCGAGCTGAAAGGGTAGGATTTTCCTTTGCTATCTTTTCCGCCTCTCTTTGCATAGCCGCAAAGCGCTCTATGCCGTCCGCTCTCATCTGGGCTAGCTCGCTCGTGCGATCGGCGACGTGTCTTTGATACTCTCTCGCCCATTCAAGGCGGTTTACGCGCTCATAAAGCTCGTCCGCCTTTTTGAATGCATCCTCGCTCAAATGCGCCGAGCGGCTCGCGCCGCGCTCAAGCTCGCCCAAAATTTTATCTGCGGCATCATCCGCGACATTTTGGGTTTTGAGATACTGCCATACCTGCTTGCGAGGCTCAAAATTTGATTGCACCCCGCTCGCGGCTTCGGTATTTTGCGCGCCCTGCGCCGCAGGGGACGAGGATGATTTGATCTCCTGCGCCCCGTCTGCGGCTTTGATATCCTGCGCGCCTTGCGGGGCAGAAGCCGTATCATCAGCCGCACGAGCAGCGCTCTGCTCGCCCCCTGCCGCGTCGCTCGCATTCGTTTTCGCGAGCTCGCCCGCTTTTGCTTCTTGGGCGCTTTGTGCTGCGTCGCTTGCCTTGAGCTCTTGCGAAGCGGAGCCCGCGCCCTCTTTTTGCGCGCCTCCGAGCCCGTCCAGAGCGTCATCGAGTGCCGCCGCGTCATCCGCCGCACGTGCCGCCCCCTCTGCGCCGTCTGCGGCTTTTGGCGTGCCGCGCAGATCCTCCGCGAGGTTTGAGACGTTATTCACTTTGCCACGCGAAAGGGCGCTAAAAAGCGCATTGGCTCCGCCCATTACCAGACCGCTTAAAAGATCGTCTCCAAGCCGCTGCCCGGTGGAAATTTTATCATCCCCCGCGTTTCTTAGCTCGTTCATTCCTACGCCCAGGGCAAAGCCCGTGCCCGCGCTTTTTGCGATATTCGCAAGCTTGGCGCCCTTGGTGAATATCCCAGCGGGTGCCGCAAGAAACGGATCTATAGCCCCGCCGACCTCTCCCCACTCTTTGTTGTTTTCGGCAATTATTCGATCAAGCTCTTTGACATTGTCGTCGAAGAATTTACGGTTTTCTCCGAAAAACTGCTTCGCCCCCTCGGCCCCTAGCTTGTCCGATATCCATTCGCCCCCGGTATTTACGGCGCGTCCGAATTGATTTGGGAATTTACCCACTCCCGCAAAAAGAGCAAAATCTTTATCTAGGCTATCGGCGGTAAGTCCGTTTTGCTTTATATCCGCCGCTTTGCCCGTGATTTTAGGGCCTATGGTTAGGGGATTGATCCTGTTTATCAGACGTCCCACGCGACTTGCGATGTCGATCTTATCAGGGTTGAGCTCTCTCCATCTCTGATCCGCCTCATCTACCGCTTTTTCATCGCCGCTAGTATCAAAAACGTTTCTAAGAAACCTATCCGATGCGCTTGCCGTAGCCTCGTCATTGAGCTTTTTGGCATTATCCGCGTCGAGCCTCTGAGCGATCGCCATCTTTGCGATGTCCTCCCTGATGCCGCTATCTGCAAACTCTTTCTTTTTCGCCTCGTATTGTTCCTTTGCAAGAGCTTTGATATACTCGGGGCTGTAGCCCTTGCTTTCAAGCTCGGCGATCCGCTCGTTGCCCAAAAAATCTCTTGCAGTCATCAGTTCGCTCCGTCGTCCATATCGCTATCAAGCGAGGAGTTAAATTTAGCGTTAGGATTTTTCTTTTTCCATTCAATCGCCTTATCTACCCTAGCACTGGCATCGCTAAAGCTCATCCCTCCGCCTACCAGCGTTTTGATATTGGAGAGACGATTATCGGGATTGCCCAGCTGCTCCATTTGGCGAGTCTCAATCTCGTTTCTTGTCTTGATCAAATCTTTACCCAGAGGAGATATATAAAAACCTCCGTTTGGATTTTGGGTCACTACGCCCTCGTCCCACATGGTTTGCGCGATAGCACTATCGACTGGGATAGTGGGTTTGAAATAATTTTGCTCCATATCGTTCAGCGAGTTAAAATTCTTTTTCACGAAAAATTTTATCTCATCGTCTGACATACCTTTTGTGGCGTTTGGAAACTTCTTCCTCATCGCTGCTATCCCTATCGCGTCTTGTTCCCTCTCGGCTTTCGCTTTCTCGGCGTCCTCTATACGCTTTCGCCCTTGCTCGGTGAGTTCGGCATTAAGCTTGGCGACGCCCAAATTATAATCCCTATTGTCTTTAAAGATTGTGTGATCAAGCTTCTGTTTTTCAAGCCCGTAGCTTCTATCGCCTTTGAGTATGTCGTAGTTGAGCTCCTTTTCTTTCAGCCCGTAGTTTTTGGTATCCATGTTTTTGAGCCAATCGAATTTATCCGCCTCCATCTTTTCCGCTCGCGCCTGACGCGCGAGATCCGCGTCGAGCTTCTCTCTGGCGTGTCCAAGCTCGCCGAGCTTGGTTAGGCTATCGCCGATCGCGGCGACCCCCTGCCCTAGAGCCGCACCGCGATTTATACTCGGCTCTCGCAGATATCTGATGTCAAAATATGCCATTTTTTGCTCTCCTTATGCCTTGCGGGCGGGCTCATCCGCCCCTATAAATTTCTAGCCCTCGATGGTGGATGCGGACGGCGTCGCGTTCCACAGCGAGGCATCCCAAGCGCTATTGAGCGCCGCTTGCGCCTGCTTCTTTCTCGCCCTCTCCTCGCGAAGAAGATCCGCATTGAGATTGTATGTCCGCTCCGCGGCCTTGGCCTGCTGCCTTGCGGCGTAGGCGTTGCCGATGCCGCCCGCCAACGCGCCTAGCCCAGTCAATACGTCGCTACCTTTGACGTTTTTCAGCCAGTCCCACATTTTCTATCCTTTCATACTGAATTTCTATCGATCATAGTCCCAAAAATCCTCATTTTTATAAACTTCGGCGCGCCGAATTTATAGGTAGATTATGGGGTATAGTTCGCTTTTGCCGCCTTTTTTGCGGCGGCGCTTGGTTTCATAATTTGCAATCCTATTCATTAAAAAATTTTCTTGCTCGTATGCGGCAATCATAAATCTATTCTTTTCTGCTGAAATCTCCATAGCCGCTCTCTCTGCGAGCCTTTGTGTTTGCGACGAACTAGAAAAAACAATTAGATGCTCATAAAAAGTTACAAGAGCATCTATTGCGAGACCCACTTCGTCGGCGTCAAGATCTATGAGCCGAAGAACCGGGCGGATCTCTTTCCACGGCGTTATCTCCCAATACATATTAAAATCGGGGGAATTTTGCGCGGCGAGTTGTAATTCGTCATCCGTAGAATTATCAAACTGTTCAAGCGGAGGGTTAGCGAACTTTTTTTTCTCCGGTATCTCCCCTGCAAGAGTGCTAGTGGCTATGCTTTTGCCGCTCGGAGCCCTCCAGAGATCGGTTTTTGTTTGATAGGTATATCCGCCGTAGGTTAGCGGCTTTTGCGCTAGAGCCGCAGCGGCAAAGCCCGCCGCCATTCCGCCGAGCGATACCAAAGAGGTCGTAGCTGCACCCGAGCGCGCTTGCAACGCGCTAAGCGCATACCCGAAGCCCAGAGTCGCGAGCGCCAAGCCGAAAGCCGCGCCGCCTACATAGCCGATACTTTCGCCCCGGGCGTTAAATTGTGCGCCGCTGAAAAGCGAATACGTCCCCGTGCTCGAATTGTAGGTTCCGACCGGGCGGAAGTTTGAATCCACGAGTTCCGTGGTATTACTAAAGAGCGAGTCCAGCCACTCGCTAAAGCTTAGCGGTTTTGAATACACATTCAGCCCCGCGCCGCCCGTTTTTAAATTTGCCAGCCTCTCGCCGCCGAAGCCGAAGCTTAAATCCTTGCCCGTGGCTACCTCGTAAATCTCCGTAAATAGCTCTTTGATTAAAAAGCTCGCGCCCAGTCCACCGATATTTGAGGCTATCGTGCCGCCTCTTGAGATCAGCTTGCCGGCATAATCGGCGATAGCGCCTATCGTGTCTTGAAATACCGCGTCCACGAGCGCGTCCGAGCTAAATTTCCAATCGATCAGCGATTCGGCAAAATAGCGCCCTGTAGCGCCGCCGTAATACTGCCCGATCTCGCCCGCGATTCTTCGCAGATTCTCGCTTTCGATCTCGCGCACGCCCGTGCCGCCGCCGCCCGAGGGGGCGGGCGAAGAAAAGGGGCTTTGCGGGATTTGCAATAGTCCAAATCCCAGCTGTAGCTTTCGCACCGCCTGTTTGATATTTTCATACGCCGCGCTGCCGTGTCCGCCTATATTTAGCTCGCTAGAAATCGGGCTTAGCGCAAACGCCGCGAAGTCCTCATTCAGCGATAGTATCGTATCGCTAAGGCTTACCGAGCCGTTCTCCATAAATAACCCCTCAAGATTCGGCGAGGGCTTGGTGCCTGCGATATATCCCGCGCTGCCTGCGTAGAATATATCAAAGTTCTGCCCCGCAAGAGGATTTACGGGGTTAAAGTCGTCGCGAGAGGCGATGTCTAGGCTATCGTTTACGGCAATGAAGGTCCTCATTTTTTGATCTCGAAGTTCCCCGGCATGATGTTCGTTAGCTCATCCTTGAGCAGAGTGGCGATAATGTTGAAAAGCACCTTGTTCATATCCGAAGGCACCGTCAAGCCGCCGTTGAGCGTGTTTTGCAGAAAGTCGCCGATTACGCTGCCGCCTTTGATTAGGCGGTTGTCCTTGACCTGCCGTTCTATCGCCGCCTGCTGTGCCTTGGCAAGGGCTAGATCGCCCTTTGTCTTGTCGATTTGAGCGGCGAGCATATCTTTTTGAAGTTTTAACTGCTCTATCTCAAGCGGCATTCGCTGCCTTTGCAGATCGATCTTTAGCTGCTCGGTTTCTATCTGCTTGCCGAGCAAGTTCGTTTGAGCTTCGAGCTGCTGTTTTCGTAGCGGCAGCTCCTCGCTTTCGCTAAGAAGCCGCAGGGCGATCTCTTGGCTGCTCGTCGTTACGCTCTGCGTCATTGAGACGAGGGTGCTGCAAAGCATCTCAAATTTTTTGTCGTTTGCGAGCCCGTATTTCTCAAAATATTCATCGATCTTGGCGGTGAATTTTTGATACGGCGTATCTGCCGCCATAGTATCGCCAAGCACGCGTCTGTAAAGCTCGCTATATGCTTCTTTGAAATCAGCCATCTCGCAGCCCCCTTATATAGTCCTCGACTCGGCGCGGAGTTTGGCGATAGAGCAGGCTCGCACGCAGGTTTTTTGTCGCCTGAGCGTAGTCTCCCGCTTCGATGCATTTCAGGGTATATTTAAAGCCAAGCAGCTTTGCGATGTCTAGCTGATACGCCATTTCGAGGATGGTATCCTGCACGCCCTGCGGCTTGCTAGCCAGCCACGGCAAACACTCCGGCACTCGTTTTTGAAGCTTCGCAACTTTCAAATTTAGGATTTTTTCTGCCGTTTCTCGGCTCATCGGCTCCGTTTTGCCCCCGTTGAGCTTGAGTTCGTCGGGACTCAATGCCGAGACCAAAAAGCCATATCCCACGGTGGGTTTGCCTACGCTGTCTTTGTATATCCGCGCGCTAAATCCCTCGTGAGCTTTGATATTTTCTAGCAGGCTCATATCCCCTCCTCGTTTGTGATTTCGATGAATTCTATGTGTTTACCTATGCAAATTTTAAAAAATGAGTTGTATGTTTGCACCGAGTTCGTAACCCCCGCAGCGTTGTGTCCGTCGCCTACGAGAATACATCCCGATGTTTCTTGCGGGATATTGCCCGTATGGATCAGAATGTATCTATCTTTCGGCACCAGCTCGTTATATAGAAGCGGGCACATCCGTTTTTGTCTTGAACTATTGTGCCACTCCATTTGATACCTGCCTGCCGGTATACGCCTATCCTTGCCACGCTCGGTAGTGTCTGCGCCCGCGGGCTCAAGGGTGAAGCACTCAAAAAGCCTTTTTCCGTCGTCCGTGATCGTTAGTTTTCCGATCGTTCCGTCGTGAATGTTCTTGAATCTATTTATCTTGATCCTCATAATTTTCCCTTTCAAAATCCATATCTTTTAAATTTTTAATCTTCTTTGACAAGAAGCTGTTTATCTTCGCTCTGACCCAATCGGCGCCAAACCAAGCCACCGCTCCGCTTAGGGCTATGCAAGTTTTGGGGCTGCCCGGCATAAACTCGCTCAGCACCGCGTAGCTCACAAACGCAAACAGCATCGATGAGCCCACCGCCACGAGCCACGATATGACCTTTTGCCCGCCCGATCCTCGCAGCTTCATATTTCCGCTACCGATCCCCAGCATCGAGCCCAAAAAGCTTATGATCCCTACAAGTATGTAGTTCCACACTTCTTTATCGATCCCCCACATTCGCGCACTCCTTCAGGAGCGCTTCGCAGGTTTGATAGTATTTTGCCAGCTCGACCGCGCTTTGCATATTGCTTGAATCAAATTTAGGCTTTGCAGGGAGGCTTACTTTGCACTTTATCGGAACGAGGACGTCCTTATATTCCGTCCTTACCATCGCGGGTTTCGCCGCACACCCGCTAAGAGAAACGCACAGCGCCAGCCCTATCAGAAAGAGAAAAAATCTGATGATATACTCTCGCTTGTGCCTAGCCAGCTCTTTTTGGTAGTTTTTATCCATCAAAAACGTCTTGCGCAGAGGCTTTGAATACTGCGGCATAGATAGTTGTCCTGTTTTCATCTGCCCATCTCCCTGAATATTTCCTCATAGAATTTCAGCTTCTTTTCGCATTTTGCGTCCCTTATCGGCACATTTATCGGCTTGTATCTCGTCTCTATCTCTTTTTTGATTTGCGGCTCGCGGGCTTTTAGGTTTTCGTTCGCAAGCGCCATTGCTTTTATTTGTGCGTTTTGCAGATCGATTTTTGCGTTGCATTCGCTGAGATTCGCCGCATAAATTTGCCCCTGCGCGGTAGCGGCGGCAAGCTCGTTTCGCAAATCCTCGATCGTGCCCGCTCGGGCGTGATTTAGGGCCAGCAACCCAAGGATAGCTACGATCAGCAAGCCGATGATTCCGAGATAAATTTTAAAATTAAACATTTTACGCCGCCTAGTCTTTCGCTGTGATAGTGATATTTCTGTAGCCCAAAACGATGTCTGGATTGTCGGTTTGAAGCGTTAGAGTTTTGTTTTCTATAAAAGCCGAAACATTAACGGAAACTTCCTCATACTCCCCGGAGTGAAAATGGCCATAAACCCGTAGGCTTTCACTTTGCCCGTAGCCACTCCCGCCTTTTACGTTGATATCTATTTTAAGCGCCGCTGCGGTTCCTACGCCCCCTTCGGCTTCTGCAAAATCTATCAAAATTGCGCGTAGCTCAAGCGTTCCGTTGAAGCCGTCGTTCAGATTACTTAGGGCAATGGCTGTTCCAGATTCATATGCCGTAATTGACCCGCTATTTTGATACACGAGTCCTCTAAAATCTCCATCGCTGCCAGCGGGCATAAGTATATGCGTCATATCATCGTCCTTTTTCTGTGATTCGCTCGGTCTTGCCGATATTTTGTTTTTGCGCTTTTCCCTCATCCATATCACTACGGCTGCTATTGCTGCTATCATCGCAATAAAAAATAGAATTTTCATCTCATACCCTCCCTATTTTGATTTCGTTTTCGCTCACTACGAAGTATGCAAATACCTCGGTAGCCTTGAGCCCCGTAGGCACTACTCGAAAACCCAGCGCCGCATCGTAGCCCGTGATATTCGTAGCGTTTCGCACTATCAGCGCTCCGCTCTGCCCGACCGCGCCGTTTTTTAGAGCCAGCGTGCCGGGCGCGCTCGGGGTAAGGACAAAGTTATCGCCCTGCCTTAAATCCACCTCAAGGCTCGTTAGTGTCGTGATTTTCGAGCCGTTTGCGCCGTCTTTGCGGTGGAAGTTCGCCCCTTCTACGCCGATTAGTTTCGCACTATCAGACGCGGCTTTGTCTTTATCCAGCTTTTTATCAAACGCCTCGCCGAGCTCCGTTTTATTTGCGTCATAGACCGCGCTTGCAAGCTTTGCGAAGCTTACGGCGCGCCAGAGATTATCCACCTTAAAAAACGGCACCAGCGCCGTCTGATCAAAAATAGCGCTCGCTCCGCCGAGGCTTCCTTGAAATTTAAAATTACCAAGCTCGATTACCGCGTTGCTTGGATTGAGTTTTATATCGCGCGCGACGGCGTCGCTTCCGGTGCCGCACAGGATGACCTTGCCCCCTTTTTTGGCGCTGAAAACCCGCAGATCGTTTCCGCTCGGCGCGATATCCGATCCGTTCGCGCCGATGCCGACGCCCAGAGCCGCGACACTTTTTACGTCGGCGCGCAGAAATTTCTCGGCTTCCGCTCCCCCTAGTTTTTTGCTGTCCGCCGCCTGATCGTCTTTGCCGAGCTTACTGGCTGCGCTGCTTTGAGCTGCTGCGGCGGCGCTTATCGCGGTGTTTATACCCTGCGCAAGGTTGTCAAATTTTGCATTCGCCTCAATCTTTGAGTAGCCATACCCCACGCTCGCTTTAGTCGCTAGCTTCCGCTCGATCAAGTTCGAGCTATAAGTTTGAGTGGCGCTTTGTGCCTCGTCGTTGATGATTCCGTTTTGAAGCAGGGTCTTAATCTGCTCTTTAAGCGAGTTTAGTTCCGTAAGAAGCGTGCCCGCGTTTTCTACCTTATCCGCGGTAGATTTGATCTGCTCCTGAAGTTTTTCTATGGATGCGAGGATCTCCGCCGCTTTCTGCTGCGCGCTCTTTGCGCTCGCGGCATTTTGCTCGGTCGCCTCTTTGGCAAGCTTTGCGGTCTGCTCAGCTTGGCTCTGCGCCGCCGAAAGGGTCTGCGCTGCCTGCTCGTTTGCGCCTTGCAGAGCCTTTCTCATCGCTTCGTTCGCGGAAGCTACGGCGGCTTGCAGCTCCGACTTCTGCTGCTCTATCTGCTCTACGAGCTTCCCCGCCTGCTCGGCAAGCGGCGTTATTTTTTCCGCGGCGGCGAGGACTTCTTTGCAAATTTGCGTAAATTCTTTATCCGCCATTACGGTTTCACCTTCTCTTTCATTATCTTATCCAGCGCTGCCAGATCGGCTCGATCGAGCTGCTTGTTTTGAAATTTAATAAAGTCATAGATGAAATTTCGCCACGAAAGATTGCGCGCACGGGCGACGTCTGCAAGCCAGAAATCAAGCTTTGCTAGAAACTCCGGCGCAAAGATATATATGCTCGAAAGCGCGTAATCGACGCCGTAGGGCTTTAGATATCCGCTTCTTGCCAGCGCGGTAGGCAGATCGGGCGTGTTTTCATCGAAATTGCGAAGTTCATATTCGCAGAGCGATCTTTGATAAAAGCTCCTGTATTTTTGATAAAAATCGTCTCGTCCGCGTTTCGCGGCGATTCCGTAAAGCAGAGCGCTTATCAAACTATCGTCTTTGAAATCGATCTCGTCGCTATCCTTTGTGGGAAGCTTAAATTTTCGCACGAAGTAGTCGCCCCCCAAGTGATACGCCACCTCAAAGCTGCGGTGATCTATCTCGATCATCTCAAGCGGAGTGATAGCCTTGCAAATCTCCAGCGCCGCTTCGCCCATCAGCGTCTTGATCTCCTCGTCGCTCGGAGCCAAGACGTCCGGGCGGGTCGCGATTTGCAGTCTTTCTTTGAAATTTGAAAAGGTCATCTCTTCTCCTTGTTTGGGGCAGGCTTACCTGCCCCGCGCTTTAGGCTGCTAGGTTTTTCACCCAAGCAAAGGCCACCGGCGTGCAGACTCGAAGCGTGAATTCGGTCAAAATTTCCCTTTTGATCTCGTCGTTCTCGCTCGGAAGATCTCTTCTTCTCGTGTTTCTCCAGTCCACCTTGTAGATGTCGTCGCTTCTGAATGCGATCAGCTCCGTATCCGCAAGCTCGGGGCTTAGCAGGATTTTTACGCTCTCGCCGTATTGAGAGTCGATCGCCTGCACCTTATCATGGAGATATTCCACCGTATTGTTTACCTGTTTGATCTTGTCGATGAGATCCATGATCTTATCGAGCTGCTTATCATTTACTAGGATGAAATCATACGGGCGGCTTTTCTTGTGCCCTACTTTGAGCACGTCTCTAAGCGTTTGCATGCTTAGCGTGGCGTTTTTCGCATCGATCGTGTTTGTTACGGTGGCAAAGCTTTTCAGTCCACCGCACTTTCCCGCGGCCTTTGATGCGCCAGTATTGACGCGCGCAAGAGCCGCCTGATCGCTAAGCAAAATCTTCTCGATCGTCTGCTTGTGGCGGATGCCCGCAAGATCGCCCGCACGAGCGAGCACCATCGAGCCGTCCACTCTTTTGCCGTCCTCCTCGGTACCGCTGACGCCGTAGGTGTCTTTGACGATTTGATAGTGGTTGCTTAGCTTGCCGCCGATCACGTATTTCAGCGCAGCCGGAGCGCCGCCCTCCATGTGAGCGTTGTTTAGATCACCGTCGGGCGTCTCGTCATACATCCAAGTGTGACCAAGAGCTGCGTTGGAGCTCCTGTCTCTCGGCGCACCCATTCCGATCGCCGTAAGAAACGGCGTGCTCTTCCATCCGATCTCTTTGATCGTATTCCAAAACTCAACCCCCGACTTGCCGAAAGCTTCCTCGGAAGTAATTAACCCATCTCTGATAGTTGGCATCTTTTTCTCCTTTTAGTAAATCTTGCTGAGATAGGCGAGCTTCTCCTCTTGGCTTATCTCGCCCTTGTTGATTCGGCGCGCCATCTCTCCTCTGTCGATAGCGCTGCCGCCCTTGCCGTGGACTACGTCGTATTCGTCGTCCTGCGGCGCCCCTTTGAAGTATTTGAGATAGACGTTTTCAATCCCCGTAGGGTTGAAATTTTTCTCCAAATACCCCTTGTCCTTTTCATCGAGCTCAAACATCTTGTCGAGGACTTTTTGCATATTGAAGTCCCCGTATTCCTTTTTGAAATCCGTTTCGAGCTCTTTGAGCTGCCTTTCTTGCTCCATCGCGCGAAAGCTTTGATACTCCTCGTCGCTTAGCACCTTGCCTTTGGCACCCTCTTCCTTACCCTGCTCCGAGCCCTTGCTCGGCTCGTCTTTTGCAGATTTGTCGTCGCGAGGCGCGGCGGATTTTTTAGGCTCGCCCCCCCGCATCCTTGGCGGGCTCCCCCTTGCCGTCTGCGACAGCAGCGACGGCGGGATCCGCTACGCCCTCGTCCAAATCGTCGTCGTAAATATCTGCGCCCATCTCTACTCTCCTTCCCTCGCAGCTTCACTGCTTAGATTTAAAACGTTCTCGCCCGCATTCGCATCCTCTTCGTCGCCGCTATCGTCTTCGACGTTGGCGTCTGCACCCCCATCCCTATCTGTGCCTCTGGCTTTTTTGGCCTTATCGGCATTCTTTTTACCCTTGGGCTCCTCAACCCCTACAGCGGCCCACACCTCGGGGCTAAAAATTTGCACCTCAAGCCCCGTTTCATCCTTGCGTCTTACGATTACGTCGCCGATCTTTCCGTCTGAGATCTGCCCCGTGTTTTTGCCGTTTGAAAACACCATCAGCCCGTTGGTGGCCATGTGAGTGATCGTGCCCAGCACCTTGAAATCGCTTTTTTTCATAGCTTTCTCCTTTGAAAATTTTTAATGATTCTATTTCTGCGCGTCCTAATTTTTTTAAACTCGATTTTCATCTCAAATCCCGCCGTTTAGCAGCGCCGCGCGATCCAGCTCGTCGTCGCTCGGAGGGTGTTCGTCCCTATCAGGGATGTCCTGCGCCTCGCCGCCCTCATCATCGGCTGCGTCCTGTGCCTGCTGCGCCGCTTGAAGTTGGGCTTGCTGGAGCGCTTGCATCTGCGCCATAGCCTCGTCGATCGCCTCGATAGGCGCGTTTTCGCCGAGAATTAGGGTTAGAACTTCTTTGATGATCTCCCCTGAGATAGCCGGGGTTGCCATATTCGCCTGCGCCAAGACCTGCATTAGCGAGTTGAGTTGTCCGATCTTGACTTCGTTTGCGATGGTGGTGCCGAAATTTACGTTGACGTCGAAATCAAGCGGTGCGCTGCGATCGCCTATTTTTTCGATGATCTGCGGATCCTCCGTAATCCGCACGAACTCCTCGTCGCTCGTAAATTTGTATATGAGCCAGACGAAATGTTCGGCGTAGCTTTGCAGCATCGTATCGAGCAGGGTTTGAAGCATGCTCTCTATCCTCGTGCCGGAGGCCGAATTGACCGCCTGAAGCGCGCTCGTAGCCCTGCGATCGCTCGGGCTCGTCTGCCCCGTCATTACGCTGTTTACTCCCGTCGCGATCTCATATTCGTTCTTTAGCATCGCGATCTCTTCGCTTAGCCCATAGGTGCCGGGCTCGCTCATTACGGTGATGACGTCCTTAACTGTCCTACCCGGTCCCGGGCTTGTGCGGATAAATTTCTTTCGAGCCGTGATGTCGCTGATCGCTACGCTACCCGCGTCTTTATCGATAGCGTAGGTAGGATCGATCTGGTTTTCGGTGATGTCGATCTTTTGGTTGCGCTTGATGTTGTATTCCTCTTGCAGCTCCCAAACGATCTCGGGGATGCACGAGCCGTATATCGCTATCTCATCCTCGCGCTCGTCCTCGTTTATGCTAGGCGTAGTTTCGATGCAATATCCGTAGTGAAACGGCAAGCGGGAGAATGTTGCTTCGCGCACGAGAGTGCTGTTTGCGTAGGTTTTGAGCTTCCATACGATCCGCCCCTGCTCGCGGCTTTTGACATACAGATCTCGCATCGCTATGCGCTCGCTGCCTGCAGTGGTCTGCGCGATCACATTTCGGTCTTTGGATTTGTAGAATTTTCGCTCCAGCTTCTCTCTGATCTCTCTTGCCGATTGGTTGTATCTGAAAGCTACGTATTCGATGTCGTTGATGTCGCTTGCGTGGCGATCAAACGCCAGATCAGTGATCGGGATAAATTTCGTGCGGATCTGTGCGGCTGTTTTGTCGTAAAATAGATTGACAATACCCAGCGGCAGATACAGCGCGCTAAGCACGGCTTTGGATAGCCCCACGCGGTGCTCTTTCTTTTTCCAATAGTTTTTCAGCACCGCCGTAAGCGCGTTTTGCAGGATTAGATCATGATCGCTTCGCAGTCCTACCCTCTTTACTTCGATAGGGCAGCGGTCGCTCATAAAGCTGGTTTTAAATACGCTATGGATGATATTTACGGTTGTTTTTACGAGCGGGATGTAAAGCTTCGAGCGGCTTCGCTCAGCGCTCTTGCGCTTGCTCGTGCGGTTATCCTCTTTATAAACCGCGCGATATGCTCGTTCGCAGCGCAGAAATCTCTCTTCCTGCTCCTCAAGATCCCTAAAAGCGCGCTCGATCAGCGAGTAATCTTCGTCGTTTGGCATTTTCTACTCCGCAAAAGGGCGTATCCTGCCCGGATTTGACCCTATTTTTTGGATAGCTTATTCCCCCGCGTCCTAATTTTTCTATACTGCGATTTGCTTTTTTGTATCTTTTTTGATACAATGCGGGATATGAAAAAGATTGAGGCGGTTTTCTATCAAAGTGCGGGCGGCAATGAGCCCGTGCGGGAGTGGTTGTTGGGTTTGGATAGAGAGGATCGCAGGATCATAGGAGAGGATATTGCGACGGTGGAGTTTGGCTACCCGATCGGGATGCCCGTGTGTAGAAGTTTAGGAAATGGACTTTATGAGGTGCGCAGCGATATTTCGGACGGAAAGATCGCAAGAGTGATTTTTATCGTGAAGCGCGGGTATATGGTGCTGCTTCACGGCTTTATAAAGAAAACGCAAAAGACGCCGAAACAGGATATCGCTTTGGCGAGCAAGCGCGCAAGGGAATTGGAGTAGAAAGTAAGACTAGTACGGAAAGTAGGAGTAAGTATGAAAGTGGAAAATTTAAGTTCGTTTGATGATTTTTTGAAAGAGGATGAGCTTTACGAACAGACGAAAGCCGTGGCGATAAAGCGCGTTATAGCTTATCAGATTGAAGAAGAGATGAGGGCTCAAAACATTACGCAGACCGAGCTCGCACAGCGTATGAATACCAGCAGAGCCGTCGTATCTAGGCTTTTAAATCCCAAAAACGGCTCTCTTACCCTAAGCACCTTAAGCTCTGCGGTAAGCGCGCTAGGCAAGAAGCTCGACGTCTCGATTATTTAACTATCCGCCGCAGCCATTTAAACTTCGGCGGCGCCGATGAAATGCGGACAAAGCGAGGGCGCGCGTTTTAAGGGCGAATTTATAAAAAATTCGGTTTTAGCCCCTTTGCCGCGCATTCGCTTAAAAACATATTGATAAGCGTTTGATACTTCGCGCCGCTCTGATCGGCAAGGGCTTTAAAATATTCGATCGTCTCGGCGTCTAAATTTATGCTGATCTGCTTTTTGAGCTTTTTTACATACGGATTTTTAACCGATTTGCTAAAATCATACTCTTTTTTCATCGTAACTCCTCGTACTGCTTGGTTTCGCGAGCGGTGGCCTTGCGCGCCGATATGATTCTGATGACCTCGTCCTTTTCACGGTAGCAATGCGCCACGACGAGAATTCTCGCTTGCGCGCTCATACCTAAAATGATAAATCGCTCCTCGTCTTCCGAATGCTCATCGTCGAATATCACGCGCGCAAACTCGTCGGCGAAGACGCTTTTTGCTTCGCCAAAGCTCACGCCGTGTTTGGCTAAATTGATCTCGGCCTTGCGCTTATCGAAGGTAAATTTTATATATTTCATAATTATATTATATAGATTTTTACTTATAGGAAGCTTATGTAATCGCTTCGGATTAGCTCGCGCAAAATTTTAAAATGGATTTTTATTTGTAAATTTCATATGCGAATAAATTTAATTATTTTCGGTCGGTTTAGTTTGAATCTGCTTTTTTTCTGTCTTTATTAAACCATTGAGGCAAAATAGCGATTATCGTCACGATGATACTCCCGCCGGCTATCCAATAATAATCTTTGTAAATGCTATAAAATAAAGAGCTGACCAGGGACAAAATAATAATTGTGGCAAAAATTTGTCCCCTTAGATTAAACTTTACAATCTGCGGCGCCTCTTACGCTCTTAAGCTCTACTCCTTCTCTTCGACGGCTAAAATTCTATCCTCGATTTCATGCCTATGCTTCTGATCATTTTCTAGGTATTGCATAGCCCTTTCCGCGTAATCGGGATCCTTTTGCAAAATCTGGTTGAGTTCCGAAGGGATAACATTTATATTTAAATTTTGCTGAACTGCCTTATCTATGTAGTTTTGAATCGGCTGGCTATTTATTGCCTGCGGATGATTGCTTTTTGGATTTTTTCTCTTTGATCTGCTCTTCGCCATATCTTTTCTCTAGCTCTTTTATTCTCTTTTTGTATATTCTCCTTGATAGGTCGCCCGCCCTATAGATCATATCGCTTTCAAGCGGGAAGGTGGTAAAAGCATTTCTAAATCCTGAAGCAATATATCTTAATGTCTCGCCCATCTTTCATCCTTTCTTGAAATTTTATTATGGAAAGTAATTTTACCAAAAAATCCTTAACCTTCGGTCGTTTTTGTAAATTTCCTCTTGTCGCTAAACGTCAGCCCCTTTTGGTTCTATAGCTCTTTGTTTTATAGGGGCTTTTGCTTCCCCTTTTTCCGGTGTAGGGATTGCGGTTTCCCTTCGTAGAGTAGTTATTGAACCTGCTGCTATCTTTGTAGCTTCTGTGATGCGACATCACATAGGTGCCGTTCCGTTTCGTATAGCCGCCCACCCGCTGCGCTGCACCCGCGTTCGTTGCAGCAAACATGCAAAAAATAAAAAGCAAAAATAGCTTTTTCATATTCCATCCTTTGTAAAAATTTTTATTGATTTTTTTCTTTCATAAATAGAGCCAAAATAGATATACCAAAAATAAAAAGCCATACACTTATAGCGATCTCTTCGTGAATCGTGAGCTTATCAAGTTTATAATATTCAAGCCCCGCAAACCATAAATGCTGAATAGGCCATATAAACGGGATACCGCTAACAAGACCACCTATAACTGCGGCAATAATGCTATCGTAGATTTTATACATTCCGATTATAGTATTTATGGCGCCTATTAGATGTGCAATAACTATGCCGATGCCGTTTAAAGCCAGAATAACCTGTTTCATTTTTTATCCTCTTGTTTTGGAGTTTTTATAGTTGAAATATCGATGCTCTCGGTGCTCACCCCGTTTTGTCCCGTAATATATCGAACTAATATTTTTTTGCCCTCTATTAGTTGCTTTTGTTGATCTGGGCTTATAAAAAAAGATGCCCTAGTGTTTTTCCCGTAATATCCGGACATTATCTCGGCATCTACATCAAAGAATTTATTTTTATCGATCCTTATCCTTATTGTTTGATAACCAAAATTTCCTTTTGTGTATTCAACAAGAAATCCTTCTATGTTATCGGATATTATGATATACATATCGGTTTTTTGTGGACGTAGCTCTTTTTTCGCATGAAAAACGTTTATATTAAAAGGCGCGCTTCCGCAACTCGTCCAATGAAATTTTTCATCGGTCATTTTATCTGCGCTCCCGTATAGCTTACATTCTGCAAAGACAAAATTTAGCATTACACATAAAAACAAAGCGATTTTTTTCATTTTTATACTCTCTTATTCCTCAAATTTCGATAAGCTTTTAATTTTTTTTAATCGCTGTAGGGCCCCTTCTTTAAATTCTCTATTTGCATAAGTAAGCATATAGATAAGTTCAATATCGATACTCGGACCTAGAAATTCATGGATATTTCTTTCAAATTTAACAAAAGCAAAGTCTTTATCCATATCTCGCCCTCCAAAACTAAGCGATAAATCATACATCTTTCTTTCAATTTCGTGTGCTGCAGTGAGTATGCTTTGCGGAATTTTTCCATTTTTTTGTATCTCTCTAAGTTCGCTCAAATCTATTTGAAATACTTTTGTAAACTCGTCGTTTGTTCTTATTGCAAGGCGCTCTTTTATATCGTCTATATCCTCGTATTCATTATTCGGATCTCTCTCTATCAGATACCTTGCCGTCTGCACGTCTTCGCTCTGTGCGCGCTTTAGCACTTCTTTAGGATCCATAATAAACCTAGCGTTATAGTTCTCGCCTTTTATGTTATTGCCGTTTATGAAGTATCCGCTAGATCCGTTTATGTTCATGCTTATGTTTTTTGGGAACTGTAATTCCAGTATCCTCCGCCATTTTTGCGGGATAGTTTTTCTACTTATCCATCTGTCTATTGATCCTTTCGAGGTATTTAATGCCACCGCCAGCTCTTCATCGGTTTTTAACCTTAGACGAAATTCGCCGCTTGGTTAGTAGCTTTGCGGTGATGGGA
>CAUVFI010000003.1:0-25035 GCA_963551055.1 uncultured Campylobacter sp.
CCGCGCCGAATCTCGTAACGGCGGTTTTGTTTAAATTTATCACCAGAGCGCAAAGGCCCTCGAAAGCCTTTTTGCAGGCGGTTTTGTCTGCGTTAAAGCGCCAGATCATAAATACGGTGTTGTTGCCCGGCGCGTCGGTTACGTTTTGGGATTTTGCGTGCGCACAGGCGCAACTTTTTTCTTTACTCATTTTCTCTCCTTCAAAGTAAAATTTAAAAGGAATTTTAGCGCAATATCGGTAAACGGCGGGCGTAGAGATAGAATTTAGGCGGCTTTCGGGTTTGATTTTCGGCGGAGGAAATTTTGTCTTTGATCGTGGGACTTGCGGCAAGGGTGGAATTTGGGCTTTAAATTTATAAAATTTACGCCGAATGGGAAGCGAAATTTTAGAGTTTTGCGGGGATGAAATTTTAAAGTAGTGGCAGATGGGAAGGGATTCGAAAAGCGCCTTATAATATCGCAACAATAAGGGGTGTAAAAATAATAGTCAGCTAAAAAATCAGCAAAAAGTAGTCGGTAGAGGGATAAATTTAGCAATCTTTATCCAAAGAATATGATCGCCTTAGTATCCCTTAGCCATATAATTAAATTTTCGCTCTACGGTCGCGCCGCCGTAAGTGCTTATTTTAGTCCTTTGATATAATCCTCAACCCTTTTTGGGGTCTGGCGATACAGTAGGCTTGCGCGCAGGTTTCTTGCCGCCTGTGCGTAGTTTCCCGCTTCGATGCAGCCCAGAGTATGACGGAAGCTCATAAGCCCCGCAAGCCCTAGCTGATATGCCATTTCTACTAGGGTATCTTGCACGTTTTGGGACTTGCTCTCTAGCCAAGGCAAGCACTGAAAAACCCGTTTTTGAAGCTTTGCAACTTTCAAATTTAGGATTTTTTCCGCTACCTCGCGGCTCATCGGCTCTATCTTGTCGCCGTTGAGTTTGAGTTCGTCGGGACTCAATGCCGAGACTAAAAAGCCGTATCCTATCGTAGCCTTTCCGAGGCTGTCTTTGTATATCTCTCTGCGATAGCCCTCGTGGGTTTTAATATTTTCGATGAGGCTCATACTCCCGCTCCGTTTACGATTTCTACGCTTTGTAGCCCGTGCTTTTGCGCGAGTTTAAAGAGCGCGTTGTAAGTTTTTAGGGAGTTTGTAACTCCTGCGGCGCTATGTCCGTCGCCTACTAAGATACATCCTGCCGTATCTTTCGGGTAGTTGCCCGGATGGATTAGAATGTAGCGAGACTTTGGCACGCTCTCGTTCCACAGAAGCGGACACATTCGCTTCTGGCTCGGGCTATTGTGCCACTGCATGCAGTAGCGCCCCGCAGGTATGCGTCTATCTTTGCCGCGCTCGGTGGTATCGCCGCCTACCGGCTCAAGAGTAAAACAGCTAAAGATTTTCTGTCCGTCTTGTTCCGCCTCAAGCTTGCCTATCGTTCCATCGTGAATTTTCTTAAACCTATTTATCGTTATTTTCATACTCGTCCTCCCTAAAATCATCCTCGCTCATTCGTCTATCTATGCCGAGTTTGGCACAGACGAATTTTTCAGCCCAATTTTTTACGGCATCGGCGCCTACCCACGCAAAAAACCCTCCGACGGCAAGTCCAAATCTCGTGTTTCCCGTCATAAATAGGGTAAATTCCGAGCCGAAGTAGCAAAGAGTAATCGAGCTTAGAAAGCCCGATAAAAACGCTACGATATAGGCAAATTTGCTTTTCCTTTTCTTTGACATTGTCCGCAGTGCGGTGATCGCTATTGCTAGTGCCATCATACACCCCCAATAAATTTTGTCGAATAGGCTGTTTAGGTCATTCATTTAGCTTCCTTATGCTTTCTAGGTTAATCGCACACTTCGCGTAAGCCTCGTATAGATCAAGCATCAATTCCGCGGCGTCTGCTTGGTTGTGAATAGTGCGGTTCGCGTCTATACGCGGCACGGCTAATAGATACTGCGGCGGCTTAGCGCAATTAGGGGCGCTCGCGCAGCCGCTCAAGCACAAAATTAGCGCTAGCGTTAAGCTCGCTTGAAATTTCATCTCTGCCCCCTTTCTTTGCTCTTAAATCCCGCCTGATCTGTGCCACGCTCTTTGAAATTTCCTCTTTTTGCTGCGCGGCTTGCGAGATTTGCTCCATCTGCTTATCTTTTTGCTCGCTCTGCTCTTTCAGCGCTTCGATCTGCGTCTTTTGCTCTGAAATTTCAGCCTCCAGCCTATCCACTTGCCAAGATTGAAACTTAATAGCGCATAGAAGCAGCGCAATTGCCGCGCCTAAGATTGCATAAATTTTGAAATTCATATCGCCATCCATAAAATCATAAATGCTAAATCCTGCATAGCCCCATAAAACACCTCTTGTCTGCCCCACGCATCGCTCGCCTCAAAAGCTCGAAATCGTAGCGTCCATTTTGTGCGGTATCCCAACTCACAAGCAAGCGGAAAGCCTGCTGCGAGTAGCACGGCTAGAAGCGGTGCAGCGTAAAGACCCGCAAAGACTAGCGGCACGAATACCGGTAGCCACCAAATAAGCCCCCTGATAAATAGACACGCCCTGCAAAACGCTAGCCAGTGCGCACGAGGCACAAAACGCCCCGCAAGAGCTTCTATGCCGCGGCTTTCGCGCTCTCCCTTGTCGCCCCCGTGGCTTGTCAAGGCACCAACCCACACGCCCCAGCCTTTGGCTTCTCCTGCGAGGTAGCCAAGCCCGCAGATGATCGCAAGATAGAAATTCCCCAAAAAGGCAAATATCAGCAGAGCCACTACCAGCGCATTGATTTTCGCAAAGTAGGCGTATTGCCCGCGTAGCCTATTGAGTATCCAAAACATCATCGCTCCTTTGGACGGCTTTTGACTATGTCTGCAAACTCATCGCTATCTAGATACCAAAAGGGCCTCTTTCCGTCCTCGTAGCGAAATTTCGCGAAATCGTCGGGATGTGCCGCAAGGTGCGCGATCACTCGAAAGATATTCGTAATGTTTGAGCTGTCCCATTGGTCGCATTTTCTAGCACGTAGGAATATGACGATAGGACAAGCCAAAATTCCGAGCATAAACGCCGAGATAAAGATCAAAAGGTAACTCATAGCGCCACCTCGATCGTATCTGCGAAAGTGATCGCATCTAGTTCTTTTTTGTTCTTGGCTTTTTCAATTTTCAATTCATACCCCCATTTCAGCACGTGCAGTTTCTGCCCGGCAATCTGAATGGCGCGCTTGATCTTTTTGAGATCCTCTTGTCCATTTATCTTTTTCATTGAGTTGTCATACATCCTAAACGCCCTTATTTCTAGGCTATCGAAGGTATCTATCATAGCCTCGACATTCAGCAGATAGCGATAGCCTCCGTTGATGAGCCCGAAGTCCTTTAAATTTATCTTGCAGCTATCGCCCATTGAATGCGTCCATGCGGCAAGCTCTGCGGTCTTTGCTTCGCGTAGTTGCTCGATCGGAGGCTCTACGTTTAGAATTTTTTGCGCCTGTGCTTCTGAAATTTCAGTTAGCCCTTTTGCAATCTGATCCTCGCTCACGTCGTCATCGTAAGCGTAAATTTGGTTTTGTGAATTTTTGTAGTATTTCATCATTTATCCTTATCGTAGCTCTAGCCACCTAGAGGCATCTTGATATGAACCGTCTTGTGTTCTTGAGGTTTTTGCGCTATAGGTTGAACCAAAAGGAACAATTGCACACGCCGATAAAAATACTGTTATCCCGCTCATTCTGCCTGCATATTGGCCACTAATTAATTTGCCATCTACAAAGATCTCTACAGCAGAAGATCCTCCTTGAGCATTAGAATTCATATATACGCTTATAAAAATTGGTCTTCCCGTTGTATTGGTATAAGTTACCCCGGTGTGTCTTTCCGAAGTAACGTCCTGCCAAGTTTGTCCTATGCCGATGCTAGCGTTTTTGTCCATGTATTCTTTCGCCGCCTTTTCCGATACCGCAGTGTCACTCAAATTTCCCGTGATGGAATTTTTGAGTTTTACGATGCCCGCCTCCGTCTCCGTAGCAGCTTGCGGGGCTGCAGGGATATCATCTTTTTTGGCATACTTATCCGCAGTGATGCCACCGAGTTTTAAGCTATCGGCCGCAGTGGCAGTCTTTTTTAGAAAAGTTTGCTCGCTCCACGCCTCGCTAGCTATAGCGTCCCACGCGTCCTTATTGTCAGGAGGCTTTTTATTTGTATTCGTAGCTTTCGCTTGGTAGAGCTTGCTGCTAAAGACGCTTACGGCGCCTGCTGGATATTCCTCCTCCGCGCTCCATTCACTTACGCCGCGCTGTAATTGATAAGCTAAAGATTTATCCACTCTATTAAAAGCTGCGTTGAAATACTCCATAGGCGGGATAAAGCCTAAATTTTCAGTTACGCCCCATCCGCGCTTAATGTTTGGAAATTCTACCATTTCGCCAGCTTTTGCATCGCTGGCAAATATCTCGTTTTTCGGTCTTTGGTATATCATTGCCCCCTCCTTAATATTCTTGCGAATTTGCCGACGCCAAAGCCCAAATTTTCCTTATTTTGGCTAAATCCAAAGCTTTTTGCGCCCGCTATTAAAATCACATTTAACCCCACGCCTACGGGTCGGGCTAAAAGATCGTTTTTAAAAATTAAGTTAATTAAAAATTGTGTAGTTTTGGCATTTTTTAACACCACGTTTAAGGTCATGTCATAGTTGTCAAATATAAAATTCCCGTGCCCTAATAAAAATTCAAGCGATTTATAAAGATTTTCTAGCGTGCCCGTCTGGTAATTCTTGATGATCTTAGCCTTTATTAAAAACCTAAAGTCGTAATCGTTCAAATAGAAACTACCCCTTAACGAATTGCCTAAGCGGTAAAATTCGCCCTTATTAAAACCTAGTTTTTTGTCGGCTTGCGTAAAGGCGAAAAAATCTTTTAAAATTAAATCTTGTTGCTCTCTGCCAATACCTACGTGCCTACCCACTAAATCTAGTGCATAACCGCTCGCAGTATCTATATTTAAAATCTCGGCTACTCTTACCGCATCATCAAAGGTTTTATAGGCTTCGTCGTTTAAAAGGCTCGCAGTTGCTCTAGCGCGCGGCTTTTTGCGGTATTGCCAAATTAGCTCCACCATTACGCCACCGCCACGTCAATATCGGCTTTATTTATTACGCACATTTCGCGCACGCCTACGACTAGATGTTGCCCGCCGTTAATGCTAAATTGCGTGACTTCAAAGCCTTTAACTTCGTTAATAATGCTATAAAGACGGCTTATATATACGTCCTCGCCTATGCTAAAAATATACTCCGACAGCAATTCTTTTATTTTGCTCGTGTTAATGTCGGTCGCGCCCTCGGTGCGCTTTAGGCGTAAAACTATTTTAGGGTTGATTTGCGCCGGGCGGTCGAATTTAACCTCTCGTTTTTGCCCTAAAAAATTAACCTCTACTTTTGTTTGACCTTGCACTCCGCAGCCGCCTATTTTCTTTTTGAGTATTGCTTCGCCTATTGCGCTATCATCCCCACCTAAAATTATTACATTCAGGCTGTGCGGCTCTACGCCGTTCGCGTCCGTTTGATTAGTGTAGTTTTCTAAAACCTTGCATTGCTTTACGCCTTTAAGAGTGAGTAAATACGCTTCTAGTCCTTGACGTTCGTCGTTGTTGTTTATACTGTGGCTTTGCATAAATCTAAGTAGTAAATCGCCGTCGCTTTCCTCGTCTGTCCCTAAAACAGATTTTTGAGTAGCAACTACGCGGTCAATCCCCAAGATTATCTCTTGCATTTCTAGTTCGTCTTGATCGTTTAGGGCAAACGCCCCCGTTTCTAGGCTAGTTATGCTTACTGCGCGCGATCCGTCGATGCCTAATGTTATATCATAATCCGTCGCCCATAAATTGCCGCCCTTATCTTTTAAAACTGCGCCTTTTTTAATGGCCGTCCCGCTTGCGCCGTGAAAAGTAACGCCGTTTGCGGTGCTAAATTGCGCACTTTTACGCAAAAGCCCCGCATAAGCTACGCGCTGATCTAACCACTCACCCGTTGCTAAATATGGGTCTAGCATTTGCACGATGAAATTTAAAACTTGATTAACCTCGCTTAACGCTTCGCTAAAAAGCCCGATCATTTGCCCGTCTGGCGTTGATGAACCTAGCTCTAAATCCTCGCCGTAAATAGCCTTAAAGCCCTTTTCTAGGCGTTGCTTAATAGCCTCTAGCTCGTCAATAATTATTCTATTCTCGCTCACTTGCATTTATGTATAACCTTTGGCTTTCGTCGTAAATATCGCGATACTCGACCTCTATCGTCGCTTTGCGTTCGTTTAGGCTTATGTTTAAAATCTCTAAACTACTAACGCCTTCAACGCTTAAAATTTGACGTTTTATTTCGTCTCGCATCCTGTCTAAATTTGGATTTTTGGCTAAATAATCAAACCATCTAACCCCGTTTTCAAAATCCAAAAACCAATCATTGTAAAGGCTTAAAATTTGGGTTTTAACGTTTTGGGCTATCGCGTCGCTGCCCTTTTTATGCCCTAATAGCCAATCGCCGTTATTGTCTATCGCCCTTACTTTCATTTATGCCCCTAATTTGGCGGGGTTGTCGTTCCGCCGCTATCGCCGCCGTGCGTATGCTTTTTCAAACTTACACCGTCGGCTACCATATCTTTTGCCGTAATTGTACCGCTGCTTATACTGTCGCCGTCGGCTTGTGTGAAATTGCCTTTTAGGGTTTTATTGCCCGTTTGGGTGTAGTCGCCGACCTGCTCTATGTCGCCTTTTATTAGGATTTTGCCGCTGGCGAGTTTTATATAAGTGTCCTTATCTAGCGTCCGCATACAAACGCCGTCTAAATCTACGTTTTTTACCGCTGCGGGGCGTGGGCTAAATCCCGTTAAAAAAAAGCCGTCGGAATAGTCGTGCATTCTAAAATCTAGCGGCTCATTTTTGCTAGCGTTTGCAAACCACCCGTCAATACACCGCTCAGCAAATACGCAAAGCCCGTGATCGCCCGCTTTAATAGGCGTCGTGATAACAAAATCGCCGCCCCTAAAGAATTGCACGGGCACATCGTCAAGAGGCGGTAAAACCACGCTTACGCCGCCTCTTTTTAACTCGTTTACCATTAGCTCGACTTTCACCGTGTTATCGCTCACATTAAATTTAAGCACCTTTGCGGGCAGCGCGGTGTGGATTTGCGCTTCAAGGCTTAACAGTCCGCTATTTAAAACCTGCGTTAAATTCGGTTCGTTCATTTTTTCTCTACCTTATGGAATTTACCGTTTACGGCGATTAATTCCGTCTGCCAAGTATCGTTTAAAAAATCGCCGCTGTGGGTTAGTTGGGTGATTTTGTAGTCGCCGTCATATTCGCTTAAAATCGACTTCACCCTTACTAGCCCGCCGATGTTTAACTTAGGATTTAATAGGCAGGTTATCTTTAATCCGTCGTCGGTTTTTTCGGGGCTTCCGATTAATCCCGTTTGCTCGCTTAAAATAAAGCCCTCGCTATTATTTAACACCTTATTTTTGGGCAAAATATTTAAATTGCCGTCTAAAATATGCCAATTCGCATCGTTATTTTTTGCTACGTGCTTTAAATACTCTTTAATATCGCCGCTTAAAACCTTGCAACGCGGTAGTGCTTTATCGCGCGGTAAATCTATTACGCCTTGTTTTGAGCTGCTCATCGCTTTCATACACATATTCACGACGTCGCTATCTTTAACGCCTGCTTTTAGCGTAGTATAAACGCGCCCCCTAGAATAGTCCGCTTGCCCGTCGCCGCTTTCAATATGCGTGATAAAATCCAAATCGTCGCGGATAGTATAAGCTTGCGTTATCTGCCCTGCAAAAATCAATCTCGGATCGTCATATCCTGCGAATAATTTGACTTGATTAAAAATTTTATTTGCTATTCGGTTGCGATTATCGGCATTTAGGTTATAAATTTCGATTTTGCTGGTGTTAGGCTCCTCGCTTATTGTTTTTTCAATATTAAAGCTTATGGCTAGATTATCTATTACTATGCTTTGCGTGCCGTTACCCACCTCTAAGCGGTAGCGTCTGCCGTATTGCCTCACGTCCTATCCTTTGCCGATTCGCTAATTGCCGCCCTAAAATCATCTTTGCCCACGGCGTATAGTTTTAGTCGCTCGCCTAGCTCGCTATAATCTACGCAATTAATGCCACTTTTGCTAGCGTCAATTAACATTAAAACAAAGGGCAAATTCTTATTAATTAGGCTGGGCGCATTAACCGCCAGCCCCCTATTAAAAGCCAAAATTTTGTTGCTGTTTAGATCGGTTAAATCATATTGCCAGACGCTGCCGACTTCATTAAATTTAAGCGTTAATTCTAGTTCTAGCCCAAAGATTTCAAAATTTTGCGTCTGTTTTGGCTCTGTTGTAGTCATTATCTCATATATCAAAACATATCCTTTAAAACGCTAGTTTTCTTTTGTTTGGGTTCGGTCTTGCCCAAATTAACGCCGCGCTTAGCCGCTCTGCCGCCTACATTTAGCCCCCCGGCGGTTTTTGTTTCTACGACGAATACCTCCTCCAATGTAAGCGTAACATCGGCATATAAATCGCTTTCGGTCGTTATTTCAATGCTAGTAATTAGCATATTTTTATAGGTTCTTAGCCCCGTAGTAGCCTCTAAAAATTCGCCGCTTTTTTGTATTTCCAAAAGCTTTTCATATAGGCTTTGTAGGCGGTTTTTAGCAGCGCTATTATCTTTATTTTTATTTCCGTCCGTTAAAAACGGGGCTATTTCTCGCGCCTTTTTATCTATGCCGAAAATTTTGGCATACCGCATCGCCTCGTTTTTAATATGTTTTGCGTCGGCGTAAAGCTTATAGGCTTTTTGCGTAAAACGATGGGCGGTTTTTATATAAGGTAAATTAAACCTGACTAATTGCAGAATTTCGCCCCCGCGCGTTAAAAGAGGCGGCTCATAAGCTACTATTTTACCCTTAATTGTTATTTGCTTAGGCTCTAAAACGGCGTGATCGGCTACGTTTGCTCCGCTTTCTACCGGGTTTTTAGTAGTGCGGAGCGTGCTTTTATTGTCTTCCTGTTCGGTCGCGTCTAATTTAAATGTTCCTATCTTTCGGCTTATCAACTCTAGCATTAATATCCCCCCTTGAAATTCGCGTGGGTAAAGGCAAGATCATTTTTTTGTCTATTGTTTATTATCTGATTAGCCATTTGCGGATTATTAGTGTTTACGTTAATCGTAGTAGTTGCCGTGCCGCCTTGATACTGTATCGTCCTGTTATGGTCGGCGTATTGTGTAGCTAGTGCTGCTTTAGGAGTATCGTCACCAAAGCCGAAAAAGTTTTTAGTGCTTTCCCACATATCGCTAGCGGTTTGTCCTATGTCGAAATTTTTAACGGCATTTATAATCGGGGCTATGTATTCATCGTATTGTTTTTTTATCCATTTAAAAGGTACTTCGAAAGCTCTTAATATGGCGTCGCCCACGTCTTTAAAGCCTTGTTTTATCAGCTCCCAATCACCGGTAAATACGCCATATAGGGCTTTAAATAGCCCTATTATTGCGTCTATACATTGGCTTATAAAATTAACTACGAAATCCCAGACCTCTTTAATAGTCGGCTCTATTTCTTTGTATAAAGCGATTGCCTTTGTCCCCCACTCTATACAAGGTTTCCAGTAATCGCCGAATAGGCTTTCCCCGCCGTCTAAATAGGTCATTAAGTCATCAATTAGTAGCAATAACGCGCCTATGGCTAAGATAACCCAGCCGATAGGGTTGGTTAAAAAAGCTGCGATCATTGCCCTTTTAACTACGGCTAAAACGCTTACTAAAATTAATAACGCCGCTTTCCACCCTATCGTGCTGCTTACCAATTTATTTAAAAACCTAAAGCTATTAGTAAAAACCTGCCCTAACTTCAATATCCATTTAAAGACGTTAGTCAGCCCCTCGGCCACCAATGCCTTATTGGCTTTTAAGAAATTCGTAAAACCCACTAGGCTTTGATTGACCGTCGGGATTAGCTTTAGCGCTACTTGGGTCGTTATGGAGCGTAGCGCCGTTTTTGTGTCTTTTAGTTTATCTTGGTATTCCTGCGCTTGTTTGATTTCGTTTTGCGTTATGTCAAAGAGTTTATTTTTTTCTTTCGCAAATTTTTTTATATTTTCTAGCGGAGCTTTTAAGTAATTAGCTATTAGTCCGCTAACCGCTGTTGCCGCCGCCCCTATTAGCATAAATTTCTTTTTAATTCCGCCAAGCTCTTGTGCTAGCCCCATTGCAGGCTTTTTATCGCTTAGTTTTTTAGTTTCTTTAGCGGCCCTCTTAGCCTTTTCGCCTACCGCGTCCTCCGCCTGTGCCATTTTATCAAGCTCTGCGGCGGCTTCTTGCACCTTTTCTTTTGTAGCCTCGCACCATTCTTTGGCTTCGGTTTGCGCTTGCTCTAGTTTCCCTATTAGCTCGGCGTTTTTAGCCATACTTTCGCTTACGGCTTGATTTATCGGCTGTGCCGTTTGCTTTGCTATATTAGAAATATTTTTTAACCCTTGCTCGATTTGCCTTATCTTGCCGCTATCGACATCAAAACCAATTCTGTATAAAAATTCATCTAAAACCACGCCTAGTCCTTTTATGTGATTGTATGGCAAATTTAGGGGGGTGTTTCGGGTTGTATCCCCCACTATTTTTTGGAGGCTCTTAACTCCTCTTTGATAAGCTCAATTATGACTTCATGCATTGCGATCCCATCTTCAAAGTCATAAATCGTGCGGAGATCGTTTAACGTGGCATAGCCTTTAACGACCGGTAGCCACGTTATCCAATCTATTTCAAAATCACCTTTTACGCCTTGCTTAGGTAGTCCGTTATACCCGTTAAGGACTTTGCCCCAGCGGGCAAGAAGTCTAAAAAATGGTATTTTAGCCCCTCGAATATCAGCTGTGCGTAATCACTTCTGTTGGCATTAAAATGCGCCTCGGCTTGGCTTAAATTTTTAAGCAAAATTTCACCACCCTCTGCATTAATCGTGCTAGCGTATTTTAAAATAAAATTCTCGACGCCGCTAAATGCGGGGCTGCCTACATTAGCGATAATTTGCCCTACGTCAATATCTACGTTTTCGCCCTGCATATTGATAGCGTCCTTGGCTAGGCTTAATAGGCTTTGCAGTTGTGCTTTTGTTTCAAAGAAATTAGCGCTCCTTAAAACATATTTGTTCGAATTTATGATTAGCTCGTAAGTTTGCATTAGTTGCCCGCCCCGCTTTCTAGGCGCTTGTTAATTCGCTCAAAAGCTATTTTAAACTCAGTCGGATTGTGCGCGTCGCCCCTCTTAAGCCCGCCGTCGTTTACGAAAAAGCCGTTTAGCCCGCTTAGCTCGTCGCCGTTTAGCGTGTCTTTAAACTCCATCGTCATAGGGCTAAAGCTTTTAAATTCGCTTCTTTGCTGGTTGTAAAGGTCTTGTAAAAATTTGCAGTCCTCGCTATGCTGTAAAAGCTTTAGCGTGAGTGTGCCGCTTTGATTGCAGCTGCCCGTAAATACGCCTCTACCGCTCGCGCCTATCGTATAGGCTCCTGCATCGGCGGCGTTTTCTATACTTAGCGCGTCGCTGCCGTCGGCGTAAGCAGTTATCTCGTAGCCGTTTATAAGTAACACTATCGTATCGTGTTGGTATCTTGCCATTTTCGCCCCCTTATCTGTTGTAATTTATCAAAATATCGACGCTATGGATCGCACCGGCTAGCTTAATTGCTACGCTGATCGGCACTGATTTTCTAGCCTCGCGGTCTGCTTGCAGCTGCTCGGTGTAGCTTGGGCTGTAAACGTAATAGCCTAAATCTAGGTAGTCGCCGCTTTCTAGCGTGCCTACCGGGTCGCCTCGCCATTGCCCCGGTGCGATAAAGCCGTTTTTAACGAATTGTTCGCAAACTTGTTTAACGACTGCGGTTAGTCGCACTTGCCCTTTATCGGTTTGCGGCACTTTTTTAGCGCCTTTTAGCACGTTAAATACGGCAATTTGGGTGCGATTGTTAAAGGCATCAAGCCCTACGGTTTCGTCTATAAATTTACCGCCCAATGCTACGCCCTCGGCTATCATACTTACGCCGTCGTAATCGGTGTAGTAATTTACACCTAGTTTGTCGCATTTTTCGGCTAAATTTAGCGTGATTGTTTCGTCAGTGCCTGCGGTTTTCAGGTTTTTAAATTTCATCGTTTGGGCTGTATTGCTGCCCTCCCAATTCGTGCTTAAAGCCCTAGCTAAAAGCTCCGCACCTGCGTGTTCGTCGCCCGTGTTGTTATAGGTTGCGAAAAACCGCCCGCTATCTTTATCGGCTATCTTTTTAATTACGTTCGTCTTAACGCTTTCAAGCTGTGCCGCGCGCGTGATCGTATAGCCTGCTACGCTAGGGTTTTGCGCCGACGTGATCCACTCGTTAAGCTCTGCGACTTCCTCATCTGCCAAG
Organism: uncultured Campylobacter sp.; assembly: GCA_963551055.1. Lineage (GTDB taxonomy): Bacteria > Campylobacterota > Campylobacteria > Campylobacterales > Campylobacteraceae > Campylobacter_B. Next base: position 12,422 of record CAUVFI010000003.1, read on the forward strand.
ATAGCCGAGCTATACACGCCATAAAAGCCTTGTGTGGTGTTAAAGAGCTTGTCGAGAGCTTCGCTTAGGCTCTCTTTATTTTGCGTTATGCTATCTTTTCCTACGTAAATGTCGCTCTTGCCGCTGACTAGGTTTAAAAGCGTGCCGATAAATTCGCCGCTGTCGGCTTTTTCAAAATAGCCCAGCTTTGTGCTATCGTTTTTGCCCGCAGTCGTTGCTCTAATTATAAAGCGGTTGCCGTCTGCGTCATAAACGGCTTTTAGCCCGTCTTTGCTTAGTGCGGCGCTTAGTTTGGTAGCCACTGCCTCAAAATCTACCGCCGCGCTAAAATCTAAAGCAGTGTAGGTTTTATATGCGCCGCCTACGTTTAATTTAAAGCTGCCGCCCGTTATGGCTTTTAGCTTATTTATACCCACGTTTAACGCCGAGCCTCTTAGCTCGTTTGCTGTTGCTTGCGTCGTTTTGTTTTCTTTCACCCATTTAGCGACTATCGCTTTTTTAACCCCGCTTACGCTAAAAATAGCCTTAGCGGCTTTTGTTGCGCGGCTACCGCTTCCGAAATTTAACGCCGCGTCGTTTGCGCTAGCTACGCTTACGAAACGCGCGTTTGGGTCGTCAAAAGCTTCGCACCAATCATCACTTAAAATAGCTATTACGCTAAAATCTCTATTCTTCGCGATTTGCCCCTGCTCGTTCAGTTGGACGTTTACTATCCTTTTTATGGTTAAACTCATCTATTCGCCTTTATACCAAAATTTGCCGTTTTAATCTCGTTTTGAGAAACCTCTACCCGGTTAATGTAGCTAAGGGTTAAATCTATGCTCGCCCTTTCCTCCACACCGCCGCCTACCACTAAGCTTAAATTTCTAATCGGGCTAACGGTCACCAGTCCTAAGCCCAAAATTTTAAGCTCTTTTAAAAATTCGCTAGCATAAAACAGCGAGTTTAGTTTTTCTATTATGAAATTTGCGTTATTGCCGTAAGCATTAACGCTTACTATGGCTTCGCGCGTTGAAGTGATTACCTCTTTTTCGCCCTTGAAGAATTTATACTCGCGCCCTTTTTGCGTGCTTGTTAGCAAATGTAGCGTTAAAAATGCTGCTTTATCGTTTAACGTTTTGGAGTAGCTGTCGCGCACTAGGCTTTCATTTACGCTCAAAGCCTTGGCTATCAAAACTTTCAAGCCCGTCAAATCTAACGCCTGCAAAGTTTTTGTATCCATACTCGCTCCAGTCTTGCATATTGATAATGCGGTAATTAACGCCTTTGTAAGTGACGACATCCTGCAAGTTTAGGTTAAATTTAGTATCTATCCTAATTGCTTCTTTGTATCGCTCTCCCTCGGGTAGTCTTTGCATCTCGTCGTTACTCAAAAACTGCACCGCCGCCGTAAAACTCTCACCGCCTCTTTGGATAACTTGGCAAAAATCGCTATCGCTCATTAGTTCGCCGACGTTTATCATTTTCTGACCTCATACGTGATTGAATTTAGCAGCTGAGCCGTGTCGATTAGCGGCTTTGAGCTTTTTTTGCGCTTTATGGTGGCGGGTTTTAGCGCGGGAGCTATACCCTCGGTTATAGCTTCTTTGCTTATACTTTTGGCTTCCTCCCCCATCGTGCCGAGCACTGCTTCCGCCGTAATTTGCCCCGCGATAAATTTTTCTACCGCATTCTTTGCTAAATTAGCTACTTGCGCGGCGTTATTTATCAAAGGCTTACGTAAAAAGGAGCGTTCGGGGATATTATGCGCGGGGCTTCCGAATTCGTGCACGGCGGCAAGCTCTGCATTTGAAAATTCGCCGCTTCTGTCGTTAGTCTTAGCCGTTACGCCCACAAAAACACCCAATCCTCTAAGTTCGGCTATTTTGGTTTCTAGTTTTCCGCTCATCTGACTAGCCCAAAATGCGGCAAAATTAGCTTTTTGAGTTCTAAAAACCGCTGCCCGTATTTAGTTAGGTAGTAGCTGCCGAATTCGCGCTCAAAGCCCGTTTTCCCGCTAGCGTATCCCACGCTTAAAGCGCCTACCGCCTTACTGCTTACCTCGCGCAGCGGTTGGGGGTTAGCCCCTGCATCTGCGCTTAAAGCCCCTTTCATTGCTAAAATGTGTGCGGCTAAATATAAGACGCCGACCTCATAAAAACGCCCCCAGATTTTTTTAACGACTTGGAGCTTGGCCTCGTCCAAGCTTAGCTCTATAAGCGCTAATTCTACCTTTTTAAACTCGGGGAATTTTGCTAAAAAGTCGGCGCTCGTCATTTTTAAGCCTTATAGTTTACATACGCGACTTTGTCAAGCTGACGAATTAGCGCGCCTGTAAATTTAGCTTTAACCGCAATTTCCCAGCTTAATACGCTTCTTTGGAATGGCTGCATCGCGGTCGGCGATAGCGCCCAATCCGTGCTTAACACATCCTCGCTCTTTGTATAGACTACGGCGCGGTTTTTGCCTTTGCCGCCTCCTAAGCCTTGTGCGAAGCCTAGCGGAATGCCGACGATATTAACATCTATGCCCGTGCTTTGCGACAACGCCTCTTTAATCGCCATTAGCGCATTTATGCCGCCGTTGACCGCGCCGATCGAGTTGTCGTATTTGCTGGCTAAGCTCATAAGGTCTTTGCTGTCGATCGCTATCGTATTAGGGATTAACAGCCCGCCGTTTTGCTCGTAGCCGTGCTCGATTAACGATAGGAAAAACGCTCTAGCTTCCGCGCCCGTCATAGCACTTATCGCCGTACCTCCCGTTAAATCTTTAGCCCTTACGCTCGCGTTAGTTAAAAGCCCTTGCACTGCGCTAACCTTACTATGTCCCACTAGCGCCGTCTTTTGCATTGTTAAAAGGGCTACGCGCTCAAGATTTCTAAGCTTGGCGGTATCGAGCTCGATTTCTAGTCTTTTGGCTCTAGCTACTGCTTCGCTAGTATAGATTGCCGATTTAGCCCAGCTAAGGTATAACCCTTTTTTGGCTGCGATGTTTAGATCCTCGGTTTGCAAAGATGTAGTATTTTCATCAATTAAGCCGTTTTCTAAATCCTGCGTCCCCTCAATTTCGCCGTAATCTAGCGCGTCTATGCTCTCATCGCCTTTTTGGGTGATCGGCACGAAATCAGCTAGTTTTACCTCGGGATATTCGCGCTCCTTAAAACCCTCGTTAAAGCTTGCCGCCGCATTCGCTAGCTGGCTTAAAATTTCCTCGTCTCTTAGTTTCATCTTATTCCTTTCTCATTAGTTTAACAAGATCGCCCGCCACGTCGGTCACGTAGAATTTATCTTTTGCCGCCGTTAGTGCTAGCGTCGCTGCCTTGGCTACTTTACCGGCGTCTGCGCCTGCCGTTGCTTCCACTTGGATCGTATCACCTACGGCTAGCCCGTGCGCGTCTTTGCCTTGCGCCCAAATCTCGCTGCCGTAAGGCAGAGATAAGACGCTCATAACTTCGCTTGGTTTGTTCTCGCTCTTTGTGCCTAATTTTAGGCTAATGCCTAGAATTTGATCAGTAGCTTTACTTACTTTAGCCGCCCCGCCGTCTTTGCTAGTTACGAATACGCCGAAAGGTATAACCTCGGTATCGTTATTGACGTAAGCTAGCGCTATGACTGCGCTCTCGCCGCCCCTTGCTACTTGCCCCGCAAAGGCTCGTTTATCTAAGTATCCCATTATTTACCTCCAAATTTTTTGTTTAGGTCTAGCTTCTCGGGCTTACTATCATAGAATTTATCTAACACGCTGCCGCTGTTGTCTTTATTTTTGGCATTTACGCGCATACCCATATAAATAGCTTTAATCTCGCTATCGCTTAGCTTTTTAAGCTCATCGACGTCAAAAGCCTTACTGTCCAAGATAACCGCCTCATAAACACCCCTTGCATTTTTAGCGTCGCTTAGTTTTACGTGGCTAAAATTTGCTTTAGCGTCCGTTACGGCTTCGGTTGTCGCCGCTTCGCTTTTTAGTCTCTCGATCTCGGCTTTTAGCTCGGCGTTTTCTTTTTCTAACGCCTCTACTTTAGCTTTAAGCTCGGCAATTTGCGCGTTCTCGTCCGTGCCATCGTCGTCTTTAACGCTTTTGGCTTTGACGTCGGCTAGCTCGCTTTTTGTCTTTTCTAGCTCGGCGGTCGTTTCGTCTAGCTTGTTGCTTACTTCTTCCGCTCCGCTTAGAGCCTGCTCTAAAAGGTTTACCAGCTCGTTATTTGCCGCGTTGGCTTCCTCTACTTTTTCCTTACTTACTTCCTCGCCGTCTTTAAATTTAGCGGCTTTGGCTTTACTTAAAGCCCCTTTTAATGTGTCTAAAAATTTCATTTTTATCCTTTTGCTGTCGCCTAATTTGCACTCCTTACCAGCCCGCCCTTCGGCTACTACTGCTAAATGATTGCCCCTGATGTTCGTTTGCCAAATTTTGCCGTCTCTTTCGATCAGCTTACTATCATATCCACAGCTTACCTCCTTTATGCCTTGTTCTTTTATGATTTTGATCGCTATTTCGTCGTTAATGTATGCGTCGCCTACTAAAAAATCCCCCTCGCGGCGTACGTTTTGAATATGTCCTATGGCGGTATCTTTCCAGTTTTTGGCGGTTACGTCGTCGTCGGGGTGCGTTAGCGTTAAGGGCTTGCCCTCAAAGCTTTTAATTGTTTCAGGATTAAATACTTCTTTTTCATCCCTAAAAACTTTATACACCTTTCCGCTTGTGCGTCCTATTTCCTCGCCTAAATATTCCATCGGGCGAATGCTCGCCATTTTTGCCTTAGTTACTATGTAGCCGTCATTGTTTATTTTAAAATCCATCTAGCCCCCTAAAATAGCTTTTGCGAAACAACGACATTGTATCTCGATACCGGGCTTACATTTCGGCTTGTCTGCTTCGCGTTTTATCCACGTTTTACCGCCATCCTCGCTATACACCGTATCATCATCAAAACGGCACGTCAGCCCTTGCATATTTGCGTGGGTATGCCTTACGCGCTCGTCTTTGGCGGTTTGCCAAATATAAAGCTTAACGCCTAGTACCTGCATTCGCTCTTGGTCTAGCTCGGCGTTTAATTTCGCCGTTTGGTCGCGGGCTATTAGCCGCGCTCTGCTTTTACTTACGTTTGTGCGCTCGTGGATTATTGCAGCTAAATTTTCAGCCCTGCCGTTTTGTAGGTAGCTTTCGCGGATAGCTTTTTCAACGTCGTTTAGGTAGTCGTTTTTTACCGACGTTATCAGGCTCACATTTTTAGCGATGTATTCGTCTAGTTTGTCCTTTACGGCTTCATCGCCTAAAAGGTTTGTTAAATCTACGTCGGTGCCTTTTTGGATATTTTGAATTAGGCGGTCTTTGTTTGTTTCGTTTGCGGTTTTAACTACGTTTTGGCTTAGTGTTTTTGCATAATTTAGCGTATCGCTTTTTCTAAGCTCATCTAAAATTTGAGTTGTGTGCTCTATGATCTGCGCGTCGGTAGGATTTAGCCCCAAAAACGCCTTTAGTCTTTTTAAAATTACTCCCTTTAACGCCGCGATTAAAGCTAAAAGGGCGTTACGGTATTTTACCTCCGCCCGTTTGCTAGGTTGCGCGGGTTTAAATTCTTTATTGCGCTTTTTATTAAATAGTTCCGAAAGGGTCGGCTTCATCGTTCGGCTCGTCCAATTTCTGGGCTAATAGCTCGGCTTCGGTTATGTCGTCCTCGCTAATGTTTTTTATTAGCCCCTCGTCTTTAAGCTCTTTTAAGATCACGGCTTCGGTTATTACGCCTTTGTCTAGCAAGTTGCCTAGTGCGGTGCTTTTTGCGTTTAGAATTTCGGCTTTTTCTTTGTCGTTTAGGCTGTCAATGCTGTAAAAATCATATTCTAAATTTTCGCCCAAAAGAAAAGGGTCAATAAAATCATAAGCGGGGCGTAAAAGCGTGTTTTGTAGTTCACTGATAGTTTCGTAATACGCGCGGTTGTCTTCCTCGCCGCTACTAAAACCGCCCGCACCCTCGCCGAATAATATGCTAATAGGGCGGTTGAGCGCGCCTGCTACTACTATGCAGCTTTTAGCCCAAAGCTCGGCAACGCCCGTTAGGTTATTTTCTTTTGATAGATATTCGTCCTCGATATCCATTGCGATTGCGTTGGAGTAGCTTTTGGCCGTATTTATCAACCTTAAGCGTTTTAAAATTTCATCCTCATTGCCGGCCGCTATCTGCTCGTTGTAGCCGCTCATTTTATAAACGTCGATCTTACACTCCTCGATTAGATCGCTCACGCTTAGCGTAATAGCGTCAAACATCTTAATAATATCAAGCGCGGTGGCTATGTCGCTCACGCTCTCGCGCTGTTTAACGCCGTAGCTTTTTATTCCGCCTTGGATTATACAAAGGCGGCTAATATGCGTTTTAACTCCTTTAACGTTGTAGATAGTCGGGCGATTAAATTTGTGTTCTGTGCTTATGGCTTTAAATTCGCCCTTGCCGAAAACAATAAACTGCTTAATTGTTTCGCTTGGACTTAGTGGCGCCCCGTATGCCTCCTCGACCGCATCCGTTACGGCTAAAATAGCCGCCTCGCCGTAAAGCAAAACGTTAAATAGTAGGTCTTTAATAACGCCGTCGGTTTCAAAGCGTTTATTCGCGGCATAAAAATCACTTTTTCGCACTTCGTCTATTTCGCCCCAATCAATCTCGCGCCCCATTTTTAGCATATCACCTATCGTCTTTTTGATGTAGCGCTTGGCAATCCAACCGTTATCGTAGGCGTTTAAAAGCTGCACGTTGGTAACCTTTAAGGGCGAATAATCCCTGTTTGCGGTCATTTGCCCCATTTTGGTTACTAAATTTTCTAAACTATCATTTATTTTTAGCCCCATTTTAGCCCTCTGTTTTTGTTTAGTATAAGGTATTTTTACGGGTTAGTTTCGGCTTGTGATATGCCCCCAAATTCCGATTGATTTATTTTTAAACTCGTTAATCGCCATCGTAAGCGTATCGACTTGGTCGTCGTGCAGATGGCTATTGGTTGCCGTAAATTTCTCGCACTCGTCGATAAAATCGCTAATCCACGCCCCGCTACTAGGCAAATTTACGTATCCGCTCTCGATGTATCCCACGACGTCTAAAACACGCGTGTACTTATCTTTTTGCGGCGTTACGGCTTTTACGGGGATATTGTTTTCTCGTCTTATTTTTTGGATTAGACCCGTACCGCTTGATTTATCCTCAATATAAAACATTAGCCCGGCATAAGTCGATTTATGTTTGGCGTAAAAGTCCTTAGTGGTGTTTTCAAGCTCTACCGCATCCCATTTGCCGCGCTTTAGATCAATCAAATAAACCGAGCCGTCAATACCGAGCCCCGCTAATAGCAAGACGCTGTAATCGTTTTGCTCTCCCGTCTTTTGTGCCGTGTCCATAAAGACGCCTACACGGTAAAATCGCGGTAAAATATCAAATCTCTTAAACCACGCGCCTCTTATTATCTCGCCGCCTTTCGTCGTAGGGTGCTGCTGATAAAGTGCCGTCCATGCGTAAGAGCCTATCGTATTTTTGATCTTTAAGTAGCGTTCTAGGTTGTAACGTTCAGGGTGTAATACCTCGCCCTCTTTGCGGTGTTTCTCGTCGCATTCGGCAATAGCGGGAAAAGATAAAATTTGCCATTTGTCCCCGCCGTTTTCTATCTCTTTTATCAATCGCCCTGCCAAATCGTCCTCGTGCCAGCGCGTCATACCGAGCAATACCCCGCTTTTAGGGCTAAGGCGCGTGTAAAGTGTCGTAACGTACCAGTCCCATACCCTATCTCGAAACGTTGCCGAATTAGCCTCCGCTGCGTCCTTGATAGGGTCGTCGATAATGGAAATATCCGCACCCATACCCGTAATACCGCCACCTACGCCTGCACTTCTATACGCACCCGCATATCCTATTATTTCAAATATTTCGCTATTTCTTAGCGCGTTTTGTGTTACAGTTACTACGCGCTTTGAGTTGAGTTTAGTTTCAGGAAAAATATCAGCATATGTATCACTCATCATAATGCGCTGTACGTCGCGATTCATACGCGTACTTAGATCGGATGAATACGAGCTGGCTATCATTTGCAAATTCGGGTTTTTTCCGAAAGCCCACGCAGGGAAGGCTCTACTAAATAGCTCGCTTTTGCCGCTTCTAGGCGGCGCAAATATCATTAAGCGCGGTTGTTTACCGTCTATTACGTCACAATAAAACTGCATTAATGCGTTAGCTATGGCAGTATTAAACCAACCCACTTGATAATTAGGGTTAATTTGAGCTACAAAGCGGATTAAGCTTCGCCTCGATAACTCATTTTTAATTTGCTTTTGAGAGTATTGCGTCAAGTGTTTCAAGTTCGTCGTCACTTAAATTTGATAGGTCTAATTCATTCTTTACGTTTTGTTGCGCGTTGGTATTATTAATAACCGTCTGCGGCTCTTTGCCTAGCACGGTCTCTTTATTGCGCGCGGTGATCCTGCTGTGCGCCTCGATGTCTGAAATGGTGTCGCTCATCTCTAGCATCTCATCCGCCTTTTTTTGATTGCGTAGGGCGGCATTTTTGAAATAAGCTAAGTGCCTCGTGGCTTCATCTACTAGCTCATTATGCACCTCAATAGAAACAGCGGTGTTTAAAATCGTTTCTTTCGCCGTTCTAACTTCGACGGCTTGGGCTATTAGCTGTTTCTTTGCCCCGCCTTTAACCCACTTTTCGGCTACGCTCTTTTTGCTTATGGTTCCCTTTGTGATATTTGTCCTATTCTCAATCTCCGATAAGCTAACCCCGCTTTCGAAATACTCTTTTGCTCTCGCCCATTGCTCGGCGGTTATAATTGATCTTGCCACTATTCGCCCTTTAATTTAATCTCTATCTTTTGTCGCTGTCTTTTTTAAATACTTCGTTTCGCACATCTTGCGCCTATCCTCGCTCATTCTGTGTTTTAATATCCATTCTAAAGCCTCTTTAGGCGTGTTTAGTATCGCTCTTAGTTCGGCTTGGTATTTTCTTACTTCGCTTTGCCTTAAGTTATTTATTAGCGTTTCGTCCGTGTAGGGGCTTTTAAATACCTCGCGGATTAAAAAAGATAGCTCGGTTAAAAAATAGTCGTCCGCTCTCTTTTCCCACTCGGGATAAAATTTATCCAAGACGGCATAAAAAACGCTAAGATGTTGAGTGTTTATATCTAAATCCAATCAACCCTCCTTAAATTCCCCGTCTATCTCGTAAATTTTAACTATTATGCCGCCGCTTTGCCCGTATTTAAAATCATAGCTTCCGCTGACGTATTTGTCATTTGCAAATAGTGCATCATTCACCCCTTTGGCTACGTTATCGGTGTCGCCGTGCGTTTTGTCTTTATAAGTCGCTACTACCTCCACGTAATACCTGCCCCTAAGCGCAGGGATAACGCCGTTTTGCTTTCTAAACTTCGTTGCTAAAAGCTTTTTCCAAGCGCAATATTTTTTATAATCTTCGCTCACAAATTTAGCCTTCTGCGTTGTCCTCTTATACGGCACGGGATTATAGGCTAGATCCGTGATTTTAAGCTCATAGACTAGCTTCATACTCCGCCCAATTCTCATCCGCCAGCCTCTCGTATTTTTCTATGCTCTCGTGTTTGTGCGCGTGGCACCACTCATGGCAGGCTCTACATACTGCGATCAGCTTGCAATCGTCTTTGTCCGCTCCATAGCGTCCGAATTTCACGTGATGAGCCTCGACGCTCGGAGCTTGTCTGCAAATTTGACACATAGGGTGCTCGTAGGCTAGGAAGTTTTTGAATTTTTCAAACTCCGCTTTGGATAGTCTCATACCGATCTCGCCTTCACTTTTTCAAGCAGCTTCGTAAAGCCCTCGGAGTTTGCGGAAGATTGTTTGTTTTCGAGTTTCGGCGTGCTCTTGTTTTTGAGCTTCGCCGTTTCTCTATCCTGAAAAATTTGATCTACAGCTTTCTCGCCGCTCTCTATCGCCGCCATTTCTAGCAGTGAAACGTTTTTGTTCTCGCCTATGAGATGTACCCCCTCGCTTTTGCAGCCCGAAAGCTCGCCTATTCCTATTAGGCGCGTCCTTGCTAGCTCTTTGCCGGCATAGGCTTTGTATGCGCTTAGGAACTCTTTTTTGACCCACACCAGCTCGTCTAGTCCGCAGTTATTGATCTTATCCCAGCCCCCCACTATGTGATTTACGGCGCGATTGATAGCCTCATCCGCAAAGCTCACGCTGCGGTATGGTCCGTATTTGACACAAGCGTTCATCGCTTCATCCCAAGCCTCTACCGCTCGCTCCTCCAAGCTACCCTCTATCGCCTCTACGAATTCGGCGATTTTCGGCATTGTAGGATAGACGCGGGTAGTCGTGATCTTTCTGCAAGCCTTTTTAAAATCCTCGATGTCGTAGTGCTCTAGGCTTTCAAAATACAGCCTTGTTATGCCTTCTCCGAATTTTGTGCCGTAGTATTCGCACATAACCGAAAAGCAGGGGCTAAACTCCTCAAACTTCATCTCATCTCCCTTGCGATTTGTAGTATTCGGCGAGGCTCGCCATATTTTTCATGCTCCATTGCCCCGCTTCGCTCACTTGTGATAGCGGTAGCCCCATTGAGCCCACCTCTTGTCCGTCTGAATTGACCTTGCGCCGCAGAAACTGGCTTTCGTTTTTCGCCCAGTTCCTCACCGCGGCTTTCCAATCTTTCATCGGAGCTCTCCCTACTACCCAGCCTTTGGCTTCGTAAAAATCGAAAAATGCCTCTGCGTCGATATTTTTACCCGCTTCCTTGCAATACGCCCTTATCTGCTCGATCGTAGGTTTTTGAAATTTTTTAGCGGGTTCTCGGACGGGAGGCGAAAAATCATCTGCGGGGGTCGCTTCTCGCGTGCGCGCGTTAGCGAGCGATAGCGAGCTACTTTTTAAAGGCTTGTAATATTCTTGGCTTGTAATATTATGGCTTGTATTATTACACATATTATAGCCGTTAACATTTTTGTTAACGGTCGGTTGATCTTTTTGGTATCCGCGGTTAACATTTTTGTTAACGGCGTTGTTATTTTCATCAACGGCGGTTGACGTAGATAGATTTTCAAACGCGATTATTTTTATCTTTCTATTTGTTACTACGGCACCAAATTTTTCATCCTCGGTTTCTATGTAGCCATAATCTCTAAGCATGCCGATTTGCCGCGAGATATTTTCGGGCGTAGTTTTAAATTTCTCTGCTAGGTATTGATTTGAGGCATAGCAATATCCCTCTTTTGCCGACAAAGACGCAATTAGAAGTAGTAGGCGCAGTTGAGACTTTATCCTATCGTCAAAAAGCCATTGATTGAAGCAGATAGCATATCCGCCGCTTAAATTTTCGCTCATATCCTCTCTCCTTTGAAGTATTCGACTATTTTTCCCGCAAGGGCTATCTGCCCTTTGCCCGTGATTTTGGTGGTGAATTTTTGATGCGTGCCGGTGCTGCCTGCGAACGTCTGCGTCGTGACCTCGAAATAGCCCCTGTCTACGTAGCGCTGCATTGGCACGTTGTGGCGCGCGCCTCCGCTGATTAGATAGCCGCTGGCGCGCAGGAAGTCAAATAGTCTATTCTGCCCTATCGATACCCCCTCGCTGTCGCTTAGCAGTTTGGCGTAGTTTCCGATCAGAATGCTATCGACGCTAGCTTCAACCGATTTGGCAAAGCTCACATATCCTGCATTCGCCGCCTTTTCGGCTTGCAGCCGCTTTCTTTCGGCGCGCTCGGCTTTGAGGTTTTGGGCTAGGGCTATGATGGTGTCGGGATCGTTTAGCACCTCCTCGATCTTTGCAGGGGTCAGATAGCCGCCGTGCTTGCGGATAGCTGGCAGCACGTCGCTAAATACCCATTCTTGGAAAGCTCCCGCTTCAGGCTTGCGGCTTTGAAAAATGAGGCGATACAAATTCGGCTCATTGATAAAATCCATCCTTTGAATTCCGCCGTTCGTAAGGGTGTCGGTAGTAGCTACCCCCTTTTGATCTAGCCTTGTTTTCGCATCTCGCGAGTTCGCTATGTCTAAAATTTTGCAAACATCGCTCAAGCAAAAATAAGGCTCTCCATCCATTAGCCCGCCTCTAATCTCAAATTTTGAATTTTTAAAAATTTCTAGGTTCATTTACGCCCCCAATTTAAAATTTTTCTTCAGCGAGCCCTTTATTTGCCCGAGTATCATCTCTACGACGTTTTGGCTCATAGCATTTCCCACCTGCTTGTACATCTGTGTATCGCTCACTACGATTTTGAAATCATCGCCTATGCCTTGCAGACGCAAACATTCGCGTGGAGTGAGTTTACGTATTAGTTCCCGCGATAACAAAATTTTTGGCTCTCTACCACCTCCACCCATAGTCGTGAGCGTCGGGGCTAATCCGCAGACATCATAGACGCGCTTTATACAATCCGCGCCTTTTATATCTAGCTCGCCCATAACCCTAATAAAAGCATCCGTTCTGCGATTTCCTGCCGCAGTAGTGAGGCAGTTTGCCGTATCGCTAGGATTTTTCGGACCAAAACTGCCTTGAAAATTATTGTCTTTTTTCTTGAAACACTCGATTGTGCGCTCACTCAAAAAGTATTTTTCATCTACAGAGGTCTCTAGCATATCCCCGAGCGTAAGTTTCAAAGGCTGTTTCGGCGCGAAATGAAAA
>CAUVFI010000004.1:0-22932 GCA_963551055.1 uncultured Campylobacter sp.
GCTCGATGATAATGAAGGCGATCGAGCAGCTGCTAAAAGACGTGGCGTGGAGCGACCTGGACGTGCTATTTTTGGATATGCCTCCGGGTACGGGCGACGCGCAGCTTACGCTTGCTCAAAGCGTGCCGGTGACGGCGGGCGTATGCGTTACGACGCCGCAGACGGTCGCGCTGGACGACAGCGCGCGCGGGCTTGATATGTTTGAAAAGCTCCACATCCCGATCGCGGGCCTTATCGAGAATATGAGCGGCTTCATCTGCCCCGATAACGGCAAGGAGTACGATATCTTCGGTCGCGGCGGCGCGCAAAAGCTGGCGCAGCGATACAACACCGAAGTAATCGGCGAGATCCCGATCGAGATCGCTATTCGCGAGGGCGGCGACAGCGGCAAGCCGATAAGCTTTTACGCGCCCGATTCTTTAAGCGCGAAGCGCTACGAGCAGGCTGCGCGCAAGCTGTGGGAGAAGATCGAGAAGATCGATCGCGAGGAGCTGGCGGACAACTCCGCGATCCAGCCGGTGATGGACGGCAAGAGCGCCTGCTCGAATTAGGACTTTGGCGGGCGCGGTGTCAAAGTTCGCGTGGAATTTCTCTTGAATTTTGCAGATTGAAATTCAACGCGGAATTTCATAGTTTGAAATTTCACGCCTAATTTCGCTGCAAATTTTATAATGCTCGCAAAATTTCGGTATGCAAATCCGTCATAGAATTTTGCCCGTAAATTTAACGGGCAAAATTTCACGCGGGTTTTGCGGCTTGAAATTCTGCGCCGAATTTTGTAGCTCGAAATTCCTGGCAAAAATTTCGCCACGAAATTTTGCAGCGATTTTACGGCGAAATTTTATGGTGCCAGTAAAATTTTTGTGTATAGAATTTCGTGTAGAGTTTCGTAGCACGGGATTTCATACTAAATTTTAGAGCTTGAAATTCCGCTTTGATTTTGAGCAATTTTATAGCGCTCGCAAAATTTGGGCAGACGAAATTTCGTAGTTTGAAATTTCGAGCTAGAATTTTACCCAAGCTTCGTTGCGTGAGATTTTAGATAAAATTCTAAGCGTGAAATTTTACGGCGGAAGTTAAATTCCAAACGCGCAATTCAGCGAGGTAAAATTTGCCGTAGAATTCTGCCTTGGAGTTTTAAATGTAAAATTTTAAGCATAAAGCTTTGCCGTAGAATTTCAAAATGCAAAATTTATCGCTAAAACTTTGTTTTAAAATTTTCAGATGGGGCTTTAGCGATGAATTTCTGGCTTGAAATTTTATCGCGTCTAGCTTTTAGTGGTAGTCGCAGCATTGCGCTAGTTTAAATTTTATTTCGCCGGGCCTTATGGCGGTGGAGTTTATCTGCGAAAGCCTCTGTAGAGTTTATTTGGAATGGAATTTTATCTGTAGTGATTGCGGAAGTAAATTTCTCGCGCAGCTGAAATTTAAGCAGCTAGAATTTCATTCGTATAGGCTGTGGAGCCAAGGCGGCAAAATCCCTAAGCCTAGGGCTTTTAGGTTTAGGGATTTTACTTTTATACGAAATAAGAAAGGTCGGTAATGAGGTTTTTGATTATTTTGGTGCTTGCATTTGCGGCGTTCTCGCAAGAGAGCAATATGCAAAAATGGGCGAAAGAGATTACCGCGGACGCGCAGATCCCGCAGGATAAGTTTTTGGCGTTTTATCTGAATAAAGATGAGCCTAAGAAAGTGGTTTTCTCTGAAAATGTCGATCGCATCAGCGTCAATTACGAAGGAAATTCCTTCCATGAAATTCCATCTCCAAATCTTATGGCGTATTGGGTCGGCGAGTTTAATTTCGATGCAGATGTCGAAAAGATGGTGCTAGGAGATTACGGCTGGTCTACGCTGGTAATCGCCGTAGATGGCACGGACGTGCTAGGCGGGACATCTAGCAATCAAAAGCGCCCGCTTACGTATAAATTTAGCAAGGGCAAGCACAAGATCGAAGCGTGGTTTTTAAATGACGCGCATTCCAGCGAGCTTTTCGTGGATTTTAAAGATGTAGAGCCCTTTTATCGTCAAAAGGACGCCGTAGCCAAGATCCCTGCGGATAAGGACTACGATCTGTGGCTCGGCGCAATCTACGAAAGCGCGCAGATGAATAATCGCGTCAAGCTAAATTTAGCCAAATCCGATAAGCCCATCGTGCTACTGCTTAGCTCATATCGCGCCGTGGAGTGGGAGATCTCAAATCCGCAAAAGAATGAAATTCTAGCCGTGTTAATTTACAACCCCATTAGTAGCGTCCGTGGCGTAAGCGGTGCGCTTTACGTCGAGGACTACAGATACACGGAGGCTGCGGATGGGCTTAAATGCGAGTGCATCTCGGGCAATGTCTTTCACTGCGACGGAAGCGAGATTTATGATATGAACGGGCGCGTAAACGGGATATTTGGCAGAGGCCTGGGGGCATTTGCCGGCAAGCACGCCGTAAATTCCTTAGATCTGCCGGGGCTTGTTATTACACCAAAAATTTTAGACGACAGTAAAGCTCGCCTACTCTCGGTAGAAGCGGACCGCAAGAAATGCGAAAGCACGCCGATGGATGATGTGTTTAGATAGGATGGAATTTAAAATTTGGAGGAAAAAATGAAAATTTTAAGAGTATTTTTACTGGCTTTTTGCGTATTTCTTGCTTGTGCAAACGCTAACGACACACAAAAATGGGCGAGTGAGATCACGGCGGGCAAGCAGATTCCAGCGGATAAGTTTTTGGCTTTTTACTTAAATAAAGACGATCCGAAAACCGTCGTTTTCTCGGAAACGGTCGAAAATATAAATTTAAATTTCGCTTACGACAAGTTCCACAAAATACCTTCCGAAAAATTTATCGCCTATTGGGTCGGGAATTTCGACTTCAAGCAGGATGTGCAACAGATGATTTTGGCGGATTTTAGTTGGGCGAATTTACGTATTGCGATAGACGGCGAGCAGATATACGACTCCGAAAATGCTAGAAACAAAGCCGTCGTACATAAATTTAGTAAAGGGCGCCACAAGATCGAGGTTTGGTTCGCCAACAATTGGCATACCACTAGCCTTTTGGTGGATTTTAAGGATGAGCCAAATTTTTATAAACAAAGCGAGGTAGCTGCTAAGCTAAAAGGTCAAAATTTCGATATATGGCTAGCTGCCATTTACGAAAGTGATGTGAATGATAATAAAGTAGTCGTCGCGCTAGAAAAATCGAAAAAGCCGCTTGTAGTGATGCTAAGTTCATATCGTGCCGTACGCTGGGAGGTGTCAAATCCGCATAATAATAAAATTCTAGCCGTACTCGTTTTTAATCCGATAAGCAGTATAAATTTGAAAGAAAACGTTTATTTGGTGAATCGTGTATACGATGATAATACCAAAATAAGATGCGATTGTGTTGGCGGCGGATCGGACTTTCACTGCGATGGCGGAGATATAAGTAGCAAAAACGAGCTCATTAAAAAAGATTTTGGACAAAATTTAAGCGGTTTTAGCGGCTCTCACGACGCGATTATGATAAATTTGCCGAGTACTTTGGTGGATGAAAGCGTGTTTGCCAAGGACGCCGAGCTCAAAAAACAAATCGAAATCGATCGTGAAAAGTGCCTAAAAGGCGGTAAAATAAACGATATTTTTAATTAATTTTAGGAGTAAGAATGTCTAAAGAATTTAAAACGATAGAGGAGTTGAATGAGCTTATACAGGGCGTGCGAGCAGCCAAAGGCTATCGCGATCCGATGATGTGGGCGGTCGGGCGCGTATTTAAGGGGCGTGCGGAGGAGCATAAAAGCCTAAGTGTGAATTACGCGCACGTAAATTTTAAAGATGGGCTAACAAGCGCAGCAGTGCTAATTCATGCTCTAACCGAATGCGGAGAGGTCGTGGATTTTAGCGGTAGTGAGTGCGTCCTTCCGCTAACGCACAAAGCCCTAAAAAAGGCGATCGAGGCTTTAAAATTTCTACAGCCAGACGCTAAAGAGGGCGCGCACAAAAATCTGCAGGTGCTGCTTGCGGTTAAAGAGGCGATGAAATCGGACGAGCACGCGAGCTTTTGCGCTAGTTTTATCTTTGAGGATGCCGCGCCAAAAAGCGTCGAGAGCGTCTATCTCAAGCTTTACGCGCTTTCGCTAAATCTCTGCGAGCCGCGCACGCTCAATCTAGACGGCGCATTTAGTGTGCTTCCGAACGTCGCGTGGGATGAAAACGCCCGCCCGATCGAGCTTTGGTGGCTGCGTGAAAACGAAATCCATTTAAAAATGCAAGGCCGCTATCCGCGTATCATCAGCGTCGATAAATTTCCGCGCTATCTAAGTCACGTCGTACCGCCGCAAAACGTGCGGATTTTAGATGACGCGAAGGTGCGTTTGGGTGCGCATATCGCCGCAGGTACGACCGTGATGCCGGGTGCTGCGTATGTGAATTTCAACGCAGGCACGACCGGCAGCGTTATGATCGAGGGGCGCGTCAGTAGCTCGGTCGTCGTGGGCGAGGGCAGCGACATAGGCGGCGGCGCGTCGATTTTGGGCGTGCTAAGCGGCACCAATGGCAATGCTGTGAGCATCGGCAAACACTGCTTGCTGGGCGCAAACTCCGTCACGGGCATTCCGCTCGGCGATCGCTGCATCGTGGATGCCGGTATCGCGGTACTTGAGGGTACGAAGGTTTTTATCGCGCAAAAGGATCGCGAGGCGCTAGCAGCGCTAAATCCAGGCTTTGCGTTCGATCGTGAAATTTATAAAGGGCTTGAGCTTGCCGGGTTTAGCGGTCTGCACTTCCGACAAAATAGCCAAAGCGGGCAGATTACGGCAAGCGTTAGCAAGCGTGCGATCAAACTCAACGCGGAACTGCATTAAATTTATAAATTTAAACGGCGGGCGCGGATTGGCTGGAGCTTTTCAAAACTGCGTTAAATCTATAACTTAAACGGCGAGTTAAAAAAGATACGGACGGATCTCGTCGCGCGCCGCTTTGAGCGATAGCATGTGATCCATCACAAAAATTTCCGCTCATAGAATTTCGCGCGGAATTTAAAGAATTTTTGCCGCGATTTAAAAATCTCTAGCGGTGATTTATGGAATTTATGCCGCTATTTTAACGCAAGTAATTTTGGCGGCTAGCGGATTTTTGCCGTGCAGAGGATTCTTAAATTTTAAAAATAGATTGAATTTAAAATTTGAATATGATAAATTTCAAATAAAATTAGAAGGTTAAAATGAAAAAATTTATACCCGCCCTGTTTGGCGTATTTATCTGCAGCGCAGCGCTTGCGGGAGATGTAGATGCCGATGCACAGCGCTGCAAAGCTTTGGCGGACGCCGTAAATGGGCACAGTCACCCCGCGACTAAAAATATAGAGTTGAGCGCGGCTGCGTGCGAGGGCGATAAATTTGTAATTCCCACGATTCTAAAAAATGAAATTTGGGATAAAGTAGACCCTAAGATCAAGCAAAATTTTGAGAGAGTTTTGCGCGCCGATAGGCAAAAGGACGTTTGCGCGACGATGAAAGCGGGCGGTCTAAAGCGCATAGGCGTGCGACAATTTCTGCAAAGTGGCGAAAAAATCGCCGATCTGACCTACACGCGCAGCGATTGTGGCTTAGAGTAAAATTTCAAAGGAGAGATAATGGAAGTGCCTCAAGCGGCGTATAGCAGGGATAAAATCATCATTCGCACCGGTGCGATCGGTATCGTTTCAAATGTAATTTTAGCGGCATTTAAGGGCGTCGTGGGGCTGATTTCTGGCTCGATCGCGATCGTGCTTGATGCAGTAAATAACCTAAGCGACGCGCTTTCGTCCGTCATTACGATCGTGGGCGTGCATCTTGCGAGCAAGCAGCCCGATCGCGCACACCCCTTTGGACACGGCAGGATCGAGTATCTAAGCGCGATCGTAATCGCAGTCATCATCCTCTACACCGGCGGCGTCTCGCTCGTTGAATCGATCAAAAAGATCATTCATCCGCAAGCGGCGAATTATAATGCGGTTTCGCTCGTCATCATCGCCGTAGCTGTCGCGGCGAAATTTAGCCTGGGGCTTTACACGCAAAAGACGGGCGAGCGTGTAAACTCCGACTCGCTCATCGCTAGCGGCGTGGACGCCAAATACGACGCGCTCGTATCGCTAGCCACCCTCGTAGCGGCTTTTATTTCGCTTATTTTCGCTCTGAGCTTGGAAGCGTATCTGGGCGCGATAATTTCGGCGCTTCTGATCAAAACGGCGTATGAAATTCTACGCGATACGATCAGCAAGCTTTTGGGCTCACGTCCGAGCTTGGAGCTTACGAATGAAATTTACGACGTCGTGCGCGGTTTCGAGGGCGTCATCGGTGCGTACGATCTGATGTTTCATGACTACGGACCCGATAAGATGGTCGGCAGCATCCACATCGAAGTCGCAGAGAACACGACCGCAGCGCAGATCGACGCTCTTACGCGCCGCATCCAAAACGCCGTTTTTGCGAAATTTAATATCATCCTAGACACCGTAGGAATTTACGCGTTTAATAAAAACGATCCGCGCGCCGCCGAGATCTACGAGCATATCAAGCAGATGGCGTTTTCGCATGAGTTCGTCTCGCAGATACATGGATTTTATCTCGACGAGGAAAAGCGCTCGATCAGCTTCGACGTTATCGTCGATTTCGCAGCGCCCGATATGGAGGCGACGTTTCGCGCGGTTTGCAAGCAGGTGCGCGCGGCGTATCCGAACTACACGCTCATCATCACTCGCGATAGCGACTACAGCGGTTAAAATTTTAAATTGCTCTAGCGGTTTAAATTTAATCGCGCCTGCTCTCGCCCCTTCGGCGAAATTTCAGAATTTTAAGCTACAATAGGAGAAATTTATCGCAGTTCCGCGCGGCACAAAAGCCGCAATAAACCGCGAGATGAAATTTGCGCGCAAAATCTGGCAGAAGCCAGCGCGCAAGGCAATGCAAAGAGAAATTTAAAAGGAAAAATATGGTTGAAATCAAAGATCTAACGATGCGCTTTGGCAAACAGCTGCTTTTTGAAAACGTAAATTTAAGCCTCGATAAGGGCAGGCGCTACGGCCTCATCGGCGCAAACGGCGCGGGCAAATCGACGCTGCTTAAAATTTTAAGCGGGCAGATCGAAGCAAGCAGCGGCGAAATTTTAATACAAAGCGGGCTTAAAATCGGCGTTTTGGGGCAGGATCAGTTCGCCTTTGAAAGCTTCAGCGTCAAAGACGCCGTACTCTACGGCAACAAGCGCCTTTATGACGCCGTGCGCGAAAAGACGCAGCTTTACGAAGCGGGCGAGTTTAACGACGAGATAAACGAGCGCCTCGGCGAGCTTGAGATGATCTGCGCCGAGGAGGATCCCGCTTACGAGTACGAAACGCGGATCGAGAAAATTTTAAGTTCGCTGGGGCTGAACGACTTTGATAAAAAGATGAGCGAGATCGAGACGAGCGATAAATTTAAGGTCCTTCTCGCGCAGGTGCTCTTCCCGCGCCCCGACGTGCTGTTTTTGGATGAGCCTACGAATAACCTCGATATCGACGCCATTTCGTGGCTCGAGTTTGAGCTAAATCGCCACGCGGGCACGCTCGTAGTCATCAGCCACGACCGCCACTTTTTAAACCGCGTCTGCACGGACATCCTCGACGTGGATTTTAGGCGGGTGCGCGAATTTAGCGGTAATTACGACGACTGGTTCATCGCGTCCAATCTCATCGCCAAGCAGGCGCAGTTTGAGCGCGAGAAAAAGCTCAAAGAAAAGGCGGAGCTTGAAAAATTTATCGCTCGCTTTAGCGCCAACGCAAGCAAGGCAAAGCAGGCCACGAGCCGTCAAAAACAGCTCGATAAACTCGATCTTAGCGAGCTTGCGACCTCTTCGCGCAGGGAGCCTAGCATTTTATTTAAGCCCGCCCGCGAGATCGGTAATGAAATTTTAGAGCTAAGTGGCGTGGATATGAGCTTCGGCGAGATTGAAATTCTGAAAAATTTTAACCTCAAGCTCGCTCACGGCGATAAGATCGCGATTATCGGTCGAAACGGCGTGGGCAAAAGCACACTTTGCAAGATCATCATGGGCGAGCTCGCGCCGCAGCGCGGCAAGGTTCACATGGGCGCCACGATCGAGCCCGGGTACTTCGCGCAGGATACGAATAATAAAATTTCAGGCGAGCTCAAGCTCTACGAATATCTACAAAGCCCGCAGAATAGGGATCTGGATGAAATTCGCAAATGCCTTGGGCGCATGCTTTTTAGCGGCGCGGAGCAGGAGAAAAGCGTGGGCAGCCTAAGTGGCGGCGAGAAACATCGCGTGATGCTAAGTAAGCTAATGCTGCAACGCCCTAACCTGCTGGTGCTTGATGAGCCCAACAACCACCTTGATCTTGAGGCGATCATCGCGCTCGGCGAAGCGCTGTATAACTTCGCGGGATGCGCGATCTGCGTGAGCCACGACCGCGAGCTCATCGACGCGTTTGCAAATAGAATTTTGCATCTCAAAGGAGACGGCGAAATCGTAGATTTTAGGGGCACTTACGAGGAGTATCGCGAGAGCTTGGGAGCAAGCGATGATTGAGATCTGCGTAAACGGCGAGCCTCTGCAGCTCGCGCAGGATATGAGCGTGAGCGAGTTTTTGCGCTCGCGCGGACACGATCTGCGCTTCGTGGCGCTCGAGTGCGACGGCGAAATTTTAAAAAAAGAGGCGTGGGAGCACACGCAGATCTCAAGCGGCAAAAAATATGAGATCGTCGAGTTCGTAGGCGGCGGCTGAGGTCGGAGCTTCGGGTTATGTTAAATTACGGCAGCCTAGGTTTAAATCTGCGCGAAGGTCGCTAAATTTTAATCGGTATGGCAACACAGCGGCTGGGACTTAAAATTTGCACGCGCGTCGTTGAAATTTTAAGCGCGTAGCGTCGCAGCTGCATAAATAGACGCAGCGGAGAGATAGCGGCGTTTGGGTTTTCAAATTTATTAGAAGGACAGGGCGGTTTGGCGCCTGCGGCGAGCTTTAAATTTTGAAAGCGAGCTAGGCCGCGGCAGCCGAACGCAGGAGTTTTAAAATTCGCTCCGCGGCGATAGAGTTTAAATTTTTATTGCGGTAATGGAACGCTAATTTGCGTCGCCGGTCGCGGCGACTGGGCGCGGAGCTGTAAATTGCGTCGGCACCGCGAGCTTGAGCGCATGGCTTTAAAATTTATGCCGAAGTTGTGGGATTTGGGCGCGGGGTTTAAAATTTACCCGAGATTTCTGCCGTCGTGCACGCTGCGATGTATGCTGCTGCGTGCTGCTTTTTCGTCGGTTGGGTTTGAAATTTTAAATTTAGCCGCAGCGCGGGTTTATTTAGGCGTTTAGTAGCTTTTAAGTTTGGCGGATCGCTCTAGCGCTTCGCGACTTAAAATTTAACCGACAAGCGGGAGTTAATGCGCTAAATTTGGCTTGCGTTGCGCATTCTTTACGGAGACTGTGCGACGCGCCGTATTAGCCGAATGAAATGCGCGCATGAGACTAAAAGATTACGCGTTAAAAGCACGATGAAATTTGCGGATTAAAATCACTAGCGATGCGCTCGCTACGCCCCGCGTGCATCGCAGCTCGTGCCAAGCGTTTGTGTAGTGCGTCTTAGCTGCGTAGATCTCTACCGCGATCGCGCCCAATACTGCATAAATGCGCGCTATGTTCACACAGATATAAGGCGCCGTGCACTTAAATTTACGCGATAAATTTAGACGGCAAAAAGATAAAATTTAGGATCAAAATGCAGATAAAATTAAACGGCAAAGCTTACGAAACGGGCGCGTGCGATCTTGAGGGGCTGAAGCGCGAGGTTAAATTTAGCGGCGAGATCGCCGTGATAAACGGCTATGCGAGCACGCAAAACTGCGAGCTGAAGGCGGGAGATGAGCTATTTTTACTCGCGCGCGGTGCTGATTTGGCGCCGCAGGAGCTTCGCGAGCTGATGCTTGCTCGCAATGCCCCCGCTGTAAACGCCGCGCTGCAAGGCTCGCGTGTGGCGATCTGCGGGCTCGGTGGGCTCGGCTCTAACGTTGCGATCCTGCTTGCGCGCGCGGGCGTGGGCGAGCTCTTTTTGATCGACTTCGACGTCGTCGAGCCTACCAACCTAAACCGCCAACAGTATGAGATCGGTGATCTTTACAAGCCCAAAACGGCCGCTCTGCGCGAAAAAATCGCGCGCATAAACCCGTTCGTGCGCGTGCGAACCTTAAACGAGCGACTTACCGCGCAAAACGTAGCCGAAATTTTAAAAAACGAGCGTATAATTTGCGAGTGCTTCGACGACGCGGCGGCGAAAGCGATGCTTTTCGACGCGCTCGGCGGCACGGATCGCTTTTTGATCTGCGCTAGCGGTATGGCGGGCAGCGGCGATGCCAACGATATCCGCACGACGCGGCTCGGCAAAAACGTCTTCGTCTGCGGCGACCGCAAAAGTGCCGCAGCTCAAGGCGTGGGGTTGCTTGCGCCGCGCGTGGCGATCTGCGCCGCACATCAGGCAAACGTCGCGCTTAGACTGATTTTGGGCGAGGAGGGCTAAGCCCGGCCGCTCATCGCGCGTCTGCACTTCTAATTTTACGCGCCTTTGTACATTGCCGCTAAATTTAGCTTTGTGCGATTGTTTTTGAAAAGCATAGGGCGTTTCGGCGGCATACACGGCGCGTTTAAAAACGGTATGAAATTTACCGCGCGCCGCGTAAATTTAGCCGCGCCGCATAAATTTAAAACTGCACTCCGGCGTAAAATTTTAAACAGCGCTTTGAAATTTTGCGCCGTCTGTTTGCGACTAAAATTTGACGAGAAATTTTAGAGCCTCGATGCGGTCCGTTCAGCGCGTAAAATAGCGACATAAGCAAGTAAGGATCTGTGCCGCAATCTCGCGCTGTGTATAATGCGCCGCGCGAGTACTGATATTGCGCTATCTGCGCCGTATGTGAAAACAAAATTTAAACTAAAGAGGATAGAATGGACGATAAACTGATTTTAGGCGGCAAGGAGTTTAGCTCGCGCCTGATAATGGGCTCTGGCAAGTTCGATCACGCGATGATCGACGCCTGCGTGCGGCACGCGGGCTGCGAGATCGTCACGCTTGCGCTGCGCCGCGTAAACGAAAGCAAGAGTCGCAATATCTTGGATTTCATACCCCGCGGCGTCACGCTGTTGCCGAATACCAGCGGCGCGCGAAACGCAGAGGAAGCGCTACGGATCGCACGGCTCGCGCGTGAGCTGGGCTGCGGCGACTTCGTAAAGATCGAGATTATAGGCGACAGCAAATACCTTCTGCCCGACAACTCCGAGACGATCAAGGCCTGCGAGGCCCTGGCACGCGAGGGCTTCGTGCCGCTTGCCTACATGCACGCCGATCTGTGCGTCGCGCGCGATTTGGTAAGCGCAGGGGCCGCCGCCGTGATGCCTCTGGCCGCGCCGATCGGCTCCAACCGCGGGCTGATGATGCGCGGGATGATCGAAATTTTGCTTGGCGAAATCGACGTGCCGATCATCGTAGATGCGGGGCTCGGCGCGCCTAGCGAGGCCTGCGAGGCGATGCAGATGGGCTGCGCTGCGGTGATGGTAAATACGGCGATCGCCACGAGTGGGGATCTGGCGCTGATGGCGCGGGCGTTTGCGCTCGGCGTGCAGGCGGGACGCGATGCCTATCTAGCGGGGCTCGGCGCCGTTTGCGAAACAGCCTGCGCAAGCTCGCCGCTAACGGGATTTTTGAGGTAGCGGTTAAAATTTTAAGCGCGGCTTGGTTGTGCGAGCCGTGTTTTTGCGCGGAATTTGCATTTCTTGGGTTGACGGATACATATCGCGCAAGCTCGGCGTAGCAGCCGATAGACATGGCGTGAAATTTTAAAATTTCGCACGGCGCAGTACAATATGAAATTTTAAAATTTGCGCGGCAAGAATTTACACGCAAAAACGTGCCGCGTGGAATTTAAATGAAAATTTAAAAGGAAAATTTTAAAGATGATGGGAACCGGCTATCTAGCGGGCATGGAGGATATCGGAAGCGATATAATGCAGAGCACGCTCGCTCTGCGCGAGGGCTTTTGCGAGGAGGCGAGCGAGGCTGACGTGCAAAGGGCGATCGGCGCGAAAAACAGAAGTCTGCGCGATTTTGCAGCGTTACTAAGCGTGCGCGCGGGCGAGCATTTGGAGCAGATCGCCCGTGTCGCAGCGCGCGAAAAAGCAGCGCATTTTGGCAGCAACATCGCCGTTTTCACGCCGATTTACATTTCAAACTACTGCGACAATCTGTGCGTTTACTGCGGCTTTAACTGCAAAAACAAAATCGCGCGCGCAAGGCTCGATGAGGCGCAGCTAAAGGCGGAGTTTGAGGCGATAGCGGCGAGCGGGCTGGAGGAAATTTTGATCCTCACGGGCGAGAGCGAGAAAAACAGCCCCGTGCGCTACATCGGGCGCGCCTGCGAGCTCGCGCGGCAGTATTTTAAGGTAATCGGCGTCGAAATTTATCCGCTAAACTCCGCTGATTACGCCTATCTGCACGCTTGCGGCGTCGATTTCGTTACCGTTTTTCAAGAAACCTACGACCCCGCGCGCTACGCGCAGCTGCATCTTGCGGGCAACAAGCGGGTTTTTGCGTATCGCTTCGCAGCTCAAGAGCGCGCGATTAGAGGCGGTATGCGCGGCGTGGGCTTTGCGGCGCTTTTGGGGCTCGGAGACTTCCGCCGCGATGCCTTTGCCACGGGTGTGCACGCGTGGCTGCTTCAGCGCAAGTACCCGCGCGCCGAGACCTCCTTTTCGGTGCCGCGCCTGCGCCCGATCATCAACAACGACAAAATAAACCCGAAAGACGTCGGCGAGCGCGAGCTGCTGCAGGTGATGTGCGCGTATCGGCTGCTGCTGCCAAGTGCACAGATCACGATCTCCACGCGCGAGAGGGCGGGCTTCCGCGACAATGCGATCAGGATCGCGGCGAGTAAAATTTCAGCGGGCGTAAGCGTCGGTATCGGCGGGCACAGCGAGCAGAGGGGCGACGAGCAGTTCGAGATCAGCGACGCGCGTAGCGTAAGCGAGGTCTGCGAGGCGATCCGCGCAGACGGGCTGCAGCCGCTGATGAGTGAGTATATCTATGTCTAAAAGCGCGGATATGCGAGCTTGCGCCGCGAAACTTCAGCACGAGAGGCTTGCTTCGGCGGCGAAATTTTTAGAATTTTATGCGGCGAAATTCTGCGCTCGCATGGGTAAAATTTGCAATGCCTTTTTAAGAGGCGAGATTTGCGGTGCGTTACTTGCGGGCAGATTTGGTGCCGCTAGACGCAGCAAAATTCGTAGCGCAAAATATGGTGCTGAGTTTTGCAGTGCTGCACGCCGCGATAAAATTTATGGCGTTATGGCGGATAATAAAATTTTAGGCACCGCGTTAGCGGGCGTTAGGAATTTTGGACTCAAAAATGCGCGTGTAAATTTGAGGCCTAGGAACACATACGAGGATTTAAAATTTAAAGGCGGCGCAAATTCCGAGCCCGCGGGTGACGTAAATTTTAAATTTAAAAACGGCGCGAGCTTTGGGTTCTTATGCAGCGGCAACGCAAGGTCGCTAAAATCAAACGGCCGGGCGAACACTTTGAGTTTTAGCGCTGCGGCGGAAATTTCAGTCCTTGTTTCGGCGGGCGAAATTTTGAAATATGGCGTGATGGCGGGGATTTCGGCGCTCGCCCTAGCAAGTAAAATTTTAATCCCTAGCATCGCAGGCAAAATTTTAAATTTGAGTGCGGCGCCATGCACGGATGTTGAGTTTAAAGGAGTGGACGGATGCCAGATTTAGAGCTTGCTTCGCGCATTACGATCATCACAAATCGCGCGCTCTGCGGCGGCGAGGCGGCGCTGCCCGCGCGTATGGCGGATTTTGCCGCGGCGGGCGTAGGCGAGATCGTCGTACGCGAAAAGGATTTAGACGAAACGGC
Organism: uncultured Campylobacter sp.; assembly: GCA_963551055.1. GTDB lineage: Bacteria > Campylobacterota > Campylobacteria > Campylobacterales > Campylobacteraceae > Campylobacter_B. The sequence goes on from CAUVFI010000004.1 coordinate 13,902, forward strand.
CTATGCGGCGCTGTTTAAGAATATACTGCGCACTTGCGAGTTCTACGATCGCGCAGACCGGCTCAGCTTTGACGCGGATCGAGCTTGCCCGCATGAAATTTCGCCGAATGAAATCCGCGCCGCCAAATTTGATGCGGCAGAAGCGCACGAAGAGGGGTTTGGCACGGATGCGGCTCGCTCGGACGGAATTTTCGCAGAGGAAGTTTGCGCGCGCACGATTCCGCATAAAATTTACGACGATCGAGCCTGCGCCGTCCAAGCCCTCGTAGGCGGATTGGACGCGAGCGCGGTCTGCGCGGATAAAATTTCGCTCTACAAGCGTAACGAGGACGAAGTTTCGCCAAAAAAGCTTGATTTGGGCGACGGCAAGAGCGAGCTTTGCGCGTATACGGCTCGCAAGCACGGTGCCGCTATAGATGAGATACGGCCTAAAAATTCCGCTTGCGTTTTAGATGAAATTTTGCCTGAAAATTTTACCGGTGCTGTAAACTGCGCGAATGATAGCGCGCCGGGCAAGATTTCGCTTCGCGGCGTCGTATGCGAAACAAAACCCACGGTTGAGATCGCATGGAGCGCAGTAAATGCGGAAAGTATGCAGGGTGCGCAAAGTACAGAAAATGCGAATGATGTGCATAGCGCAAAAAATGCGGGGAGTGCGTGGAGCGCGCAGTACACGGAAAACTCGGAAAGTAAAGAGGGCGTAGAAAATTTACAGAGCGTAAAAGGGGAGGAAAACTCGCAGGGTGCGGAGGGCACGCAGAGCGCAGAGAGCGCAAGGCGCCTGCCCGCGATCTTTGTGCATAATTTTTCAGATTTTGCGCTGCGGGCGGGCGAGAGAAATTTATGGCTGCCGCTCGGGGTTTTGCGGAGCTTCAGTGCGGCGCGCGGCGCGGAGTTTTTGCGCGCAAATTTCAAAAAACTGGTCACTTCCTGTCACAGCGAAGCGGAGGCGCGCGAGGCGCTGGAGCTGGGCGCGAGCGCGATCTGCCTGAGCCATATCTTCGCGACCGATTGCAAGGCGGGGCTCGCGCCGAAGGGGCTAAATTTGATCCGCACCGTGCGTAGGTTTTACGACGGCGAAATTTACGCACTGGGCGGCATAACGCCGCGCAATTTCGCCTCCGTCCTACGCGCGGGAGCCGACAGGATCGCCGTTATGAGCTCAGCGATGGCTGCGCGGGACGCGAGCGATTTCATAAGAAAATTTAAGAAATAAATCGATCCAAAAACGCGGTTTGTTTCCGTTGCCGCGCCCTTGCTGCCGTCATTTCGCGCATGCGGCGCGATGCAAAACACATTTTAAATAAAATCAAAAATGCGCGAAACGAACGCGATTTATTGCGATTTAAGCCCAAAGTTATAAAATACGAGCGATTTAAGCTTAAGGATATTTTTTGGATAAAGTGCTGCTTGAGGAATCAAAAAAGCTTCTAAACGAACAGCGCCGAATTTTAAAACAAAAGCTGCGAAAAGGCGCTAGCGTCGAAATTTTTGACGATACGGATTTAAGCGATGCGGCGGATCGTATATCATTAAATTTAAACGATGCAAATTTGAGTAGCAAAAGCTTTAAAAATGCGAATTTTAATCAAACAGACCCCGAATCGCAACCCGATCATCTTTGCGGCGCAAATTTCCGAGATAGAAATTTAAACGACATGAATTTAAACTCAAAAGATGAGATAAAATTTCAAAATTTAAACCCGGGTGGTATTTCATCGCGGGGCGCTAAAACTCGTGATTACGACAAAGAGCCGTTGGTCATCAAAGACTATATGCCGATCGTAAATATTATAGCTATAGTAGCGTTGCTTTGTTTTGCTATGTTTATAAATTTAGTGTCCAACATCCCTTATGATAGAAAAGTTGCGAATATCCTGCTCACCGCACCTTTGGTTGCTAGGGCTCTTAAGGGTTTTTCACAGCATTACGGAAGAAAATTTATATTTTTAAACTCAAGCATAAAATGTATAAAATCAGGCGAGCAGCTCGTAATGAAATTTGATGATATTTTATATTTTAAAAAGACTTTCGCTCTTGTTTATGAAAGCGAAACACGAAAATACACGGAAACGGAAAGAATTATAGGAAAAACCTGCCTCGCCATATACGTACTCGCTTATATTTATGGTGCGATATTTGATGACTCTATGATAGTCTTTATAATGTTATTTTGCTGCATGGGAGCGATTATCTTTCTTTTTATACCGCAAATGATTTTTCATCTGTTTAAGGGCGGATTATTTTCATGTAGGTTTGTCGATGCTTTAATTATAGACGCGCTTTACAATAAATTTTTTATATTTATACCCACTAATAAAGAATATAACGAGCTTAAAAAATATATGAAACTAAAATTTAATAAAGATCTAGACGCGCCAAATTATCTTTTAAGAGTTAAAAATTTTTAACTCAGGCATTTTTCGAATTTACGAAGTCTCATTCCACGAGCCGCGCGCGGATGTCGCCGAAGAGCAGCACGTCCTTCAAAACGGCGCGATCGGCGTAACCGCGCTCGTTTAGGCTCAGGTGCAGCTCGCCTCGGCTGCTCGAAAATATCGGCTGGTTGATGAAAACCACGTAAATCGCCGCAGCCTGCTTATCTGCGCCCGCGCCGCGCCCTTTAAAATTTACGTCCGTTGTGCCTGTTTTCGTGTCTGCTCCGCTAGAGCTTGCGCTTGCCGCTGCGCCGGAGTTTGTATCCGCTTCGCTAGGCGGCGCGATGCCAAGCTCGCTCGCGATATTTGCAGCGGCGCTTCCGCGCGGCCTTTCGATGTCGATCCTTCCGTCGGCGCTTTTTGCGCCCGCGGCTCGGACGAAAAATTTATCGCCCGAGTGCGGGATTTTAGAGAAATTGAAAAACAAACTCAGCAGGTCGTTCGTCGCAAAATAGGGCAAAATTTCATCGCTTACGAGCTGTAGCTCGCCGCCCGTGCCCTTGAACTTTTGAAATTTTATCGTTTTGCGCGCATAGTCGAAGGCGTAGGTTTTACGCTCGTTTTTCGTCGTTTTGCCCTTTTTGCGCGAGACCTCGTGGACGTAGAGATCGGGCATCAAAAGCCCCGCCACGATGCGCCCCTTCGAGCGAAAGCTCTCGCGCCTTTGCCCGCTTAGGCTGCCCGCGACGCCCTGCGCAACGGCATCCATGACGATCTCGTAGCGATCGCCCTGCCGCACGAGCCGCGTATTTGCGCTGCCGACTGCGCCGAAAACGCCGAACGAAATCTCATATTTCGCGCTGATCGTCTCGCCCAAAAGCGCGCTCGCGCATAAAATTAAAATAGCAAAAAATTTCATCCTTACCGTCCTTCCGCTTTGCGGCGCTCCATCATACGGCGCCCGTTAAATTTACACTCTGCGCCGCTCTATTGTATTGTGCTCGTAAAACTCGCGCGATAATCTGCGCCGCGTTCGTAAAATTTACCATAAAAAGCAAAACTCGCGCCGCCTATTTCATTTTCTCCATAGTGCGATTATTGAATATCGGCCGCCACCGCTCGCCGTCGTGAAAGGCCGCGCCGTGTGCGCCTAAAGACGCCGACTGTCGCCGCTTTTATATTTATGGCGCATATACGGCTCGGCGCGCGCTTGCCAGAAATCGGAGCGATTTTATATTTCGTGCAGGTCGCTCATCGCAAAGCGTGCCTGTGAATAAAATCAAAATTTTATATCGCGGCTATGTTTGTACTTTGCGCTAGCCGCTACGCCGCGCCCGTAAAATTTACGCTCTTTTGCGCCACTCGTAATTTGTACCGCCGTTTTGTGCTGCAAATACAGCCGCGTCGATCGTCAGCAAATCCGTTTAAATTTATAAACGGCGCGGCTCAAATTCGTAAATTTAGTCCTTCCAAAGCCACCATTTCAGCTTGACTCTGTCGGGACGGGGCGTGCTGGCGTAATAACAAACCATGCGGTAAACGTAGAGGATGCACCTGTCGCTGCCGCGTCCGAGCGCCTTTGTGCGTTCAAACATCTCGTCCGGATCCGTACCCTTTAGCGAAGCGATGCCCTCGTAGCCGAGTGCCAGCAGATCCGCCTCAGTCGCCTCGCCGACATAGGGGATTTTCTTAAAATCGCTCAAATTTACCTCAAATTTCTTTTAGTCTCCGCCAAACTTGCCACTTCGAATGAAATTTAAAATTTCATTCGCGCGCTACGAAGCTCGCTAAATTTTATCTCGCTGCTGCGCTAAGTCACCGTCCAAGTCGCGCTTTTACGATGATTTAATTAAAATTTCTTGCGCACGAACACCATGCTTAAAATAATTTTTTACCAAATTTTACGCAAGCTCGAGCGTTAAATTTGACCCAAAATCCTCTCACAAATTTCGCGCGGGGTTTGCGCCTGATAGATCGGGCGACCGACCACGATAAAATCCGCCCCCGCCTCGCGTGCGACGCCCAGATCCGCCACTCGCTTTTGATCCGCTGCGCTCTCGCCAAACGGCCTTACGCCTGGGCAGAGCGTGATAAAATTTGTGCTCGTAGCGTCCTTTATCAAGCGGCTCTCGTAAGTAGAGCAGACCATGCCGTCAAGTCCTGCTTCATAGCTCATCACGCCAAATTTGCGCACGGCATCGCTTAAATTTTGCTCGTAAACCGCGCTAAATTCCGCCTGATCAAAACTCGTTAGCGCCGAAACCGCTAGCACCAACGGACGCGAAGCTAGCCTATCCAGTCGCTCCATCACTGTAGCCATCGCGCGCTTGCCGCTACTTGCGTGCACATTTATCATATCTACGCCGAGCTTAGCGATCTCCTCGGCGGCGTCGGCCATCGTGTTTGGGATGTCGTAGAGCTTTAAATCGAGGAAAATTTTAAAATTTCCGAGCTTTTTTAGCTCCCCCACAAAGCCAGTTCCATCGCGCAAATAGGCTCGTAGTCCAACTTTTAGCCAAATTTTATCCGCAAAGTCCGCAAGCCCCTCCGCTAGCTGCAAACACTCCTGCTTCGAGCCCAGATCAAGCGCGACGCAAAGCTTCACCGTTTATCCTTGCCGCGTACTGCGCCTTTGCTGCCTGCGGGTCTTTTCGAGAGAGCGCCTTTGCCGTCCGTAGGTCTTTTCGAGATGGCGCCTCTGCCGCCCGCAGATTTTTTCGGCGCAGTAGAGCCTTTGCGGCCTGCGCTACTTTTCGGCGCAGTATTTTTACCCGCAGCGCCCTTTTTCGGTGCCGCGCTTTTGCCGGCTCTGAAATTTCTATCCGCGCTCTCTTTTTTCGGCGCGGCGTCTTTGCCTCGTTCGCCTGCCTTAAAATTTTTACCTCGCTCGCCCGTTTTGAAATTTTTGCCAGTTTTCTCCGTCTTAAATTTATCTCTGGCCTTAAAATTTCCCTCCGTTTTAAATTTTTTGCTCGCGACGGATTTTTTTGCGGATGCGCTGCGAGTTTTCATATTAGCGGGCTTTTTAGACGGTCTGCTTCTGCTCGCCGTAGAATTTTTCGGCGCGCCGCCCTTCTTTGCTCTCGTAAAATTTTTCGTCTCATCGTCCGTGCCTGTAGGGACGAAATTTTTCGCCGCAACGTTGCTGTCTGAAATAGCGGAGCTTTTCGCCGCAGTGGGCTTGGAATTTTCGCTTGCTGTCGTGGATAGCTCGGAATTTACGCTTGCCGCCGTATTTGGCTTGGAAATTTTATCCGCCGCGATGTTTACGGGGCTATCTTTTAGCGCGTCCAGCACGCCGTTTATAAATCTTGGCGAGATGCCAAGCTCTTTGGCGGAGTTGATCGCTTCGTTTATGACGATGCCCGCGTCGGTGTCCGTAAAGCGCAACTCATACGCCCCGAGCCGAAGTATCGCGCGCTCCAGAGCTGAAATTTCGGCGAGCTTGAATTCCTTTAAATTTTCATCTATCAGTGCATCAACCGCAGCGAGATTTTCGCTAGCGCCGCGCAGAAGTGCCAGCGTCCAGTTGCGCTGCTCGTTTCGAATGCGCTTTTCTTCCAGATACTCGTCCGCAAAGTCCTCGCTGCCGCCGTTCATATCCCGGGAGTAAAGCAGCGAGATCGCAGCGAGCCTGGCTTGGTGTCTGGTGGCCATTTTACGCCTTTATGTTGCGAAATAGACTTAGAAGCTCGATCGCGCTGCTCATCGCCTCAAAGCCCTTGTTGCCGGCCTTTGAGCCTGCACGCTCGATCGCTTGCTCGATATTATCGGTAGTCAGCACGCCGAAAGTCACGGGTGCACCGTATTTTAGCATGGTGTTTGCGATCCCCTTGCTTACCTCGGCGCTTACGTAGTCAAAATGCGGTGTAGAGCCGCGGATCACCGCGCCTAGGCAGACGACGGCGTCGTAGAGCTTGGAGCCTAGCGCCTTTTCAAGCGCGAGCGGGATCTCAAAAGCGCCCGGTACCAGCATCAGGCTTAAATTTTCCTCCTTGCCGCCGTGGCGCAAAAACGCATCGTGCGCCCCCTCGACTAGGCGATCGGTGATGATGTGGTTGAAGCGGGCGTTGATGATTAGGATCTTTTCGCTGCCCTTAAGAGCAAGCGAGCCTTCGATGATTTTCATGGTTTTCCTTTGCGTTAAATTTAGCGCTAAGCTTAGCTAAATTCGCCAAAATTCTAAATTAATTTCAGCATCGCGGCGCTTGAAATTATGAGAAATAACAGGCGCTTTGCGCACAGAAATTTTCTCGCAGCGGACGAATACGCCCGGCATCACGGCGCTGATCATACCGATGCCTGTGTATATCGCGTAGGTGAAGCGGCATTGCCGTATCGCAAGGGATAAAAATCCAAGCGAGAGAGCGAAATTTATCGCCAAAAGCGCCGCGAGGACTCATTAGTGCGCGGAATCTGTCGCCTTTTGCAAACAGCCCCACCAGCGAGTTTGAGCTCTACGCTCGGTCGCACACAAAAAGCGCTCTGATGAGGATGAAAGCAAAGCTTTGGCGTTAATAAGCCGCCTAAATTTTAAATTTAAAATGCGATTACGATGGCTTAGATTGAAATTCATCTTAAAATTAATCCTAAATAATAAATTTTATTATTCGTTTAGAAATTTTAGGCTATAATCGCTTTAAAATTCATTTCAAGGAGAGAAAGATGTTTAAACTTAGAGAGTTGCCGTTCGATGCGGCGCACAACGCGGTCGTAAGCAAGCAAACCTGTGATTATCACCACGGCAAGCACCATGCGACCTATGTGGCAAATTTAAATAAACTTACCGAATCGGGCGAGTTTGCGGGCAAGGGGCTTTACGAGATCGTAACGGCGGCTAGCGGCGGGCTTTTCAATAACGCAGCGCAGGTTTACAATCACGATTTTTACTGGGATTGTATCGCAAAACCTAGTGAGGCTTCCGCGGAGCTAAAATCGGCGCTAGCGGAAAATTTTTCGGATTTTAAAAGCGAGTTTTTGGCTGCTGCTACGGCGCATTTCGGCTCAGGCTGGGTGTGGCTCGCTTACGATCCGAAATCGGGCAAGCTTTGCATCAAAGCGACCCAAAATGCCGCCACGCCGGTGACCGAAGGGCTCGTGCCGCTTCTAGTCGTGGACGTTTGGGAGCACGCGTATTACATCGACGAGTACAATGCGCGCCCGAAATATTTGGAAAAATTTTACGCAGGCATCAACTGGGAGTTCGTCTCAAGTGCCTATGAATGGGCGAAAAAAGAGGGTCTCGGCTCGGTGAAATTTTACATCGACGAGCTTCACGGCAGAGATTAAATTTTAAAATTTAAGCGGACGCGCCGATACAAAAATCTGGGTCCGTCGCGCTTTGCTTGCGTAAATTTTAAATTTGTGCGGGTACGTCACAAACAGAAGCGGTGCTACCCGGAGAGCTAAAATCCGTTTAAACGCATAATCCGAGTAGAGCGGATACGGCTCGTGCAGTACACAAAGCTGAAATCTCTTAAGCGCTCGTATGTTCGCTGTGAGTTCGCTACCGATGATAATCGCTGCCCGCAAATCGTTTAGACGCACTGTAGGCTAACCCTGGACGATAATCGCCGCGTCGTTTAGCATGCGCGGTCGATCGCTTAAAATTTTTAATTCAAAGCTAGCGGCTAAATTTCGGGATTTGTCTCGGAATTTAGCCGCAGCAATACCACTTTTCAATCTATCTTTTAAATTTAATAAAATTCCATCAAGGCTCGGGCGCTAAATTTAATCAAAATTTTAGCCCAAAATCATCCAAAGCCCGATCGCACACATCAGCACCGAGCAGAAAATTTCGAGGTATTTCAGATGTGTTTTCAGAAGATTTTTTAGCACCGCTCCGCCTAGCGCGTAGATGCTAAGGCAGATGCTTTCGCTTATGCACAGCGTAGCGACGAGGGCGAAGGTGCGCGCGCCGAAAAGATTGTCCGCGTCCAAGAACGGCGGAAAGAGCGCGGTAAAAAATATCCACGCCTTGGGGTTTGAGACCGCGACTACGAGGCCTTGGAAGAAGATATTTTCGCTGCGCTGCTGTTTTTGCAGCTTAAAATTTCCGCGCGCCAAAAAGGTCGCGACGCCCAGATAGAAAATATACGCGCCGCCTAAAATTTTAATCGCGCTAAGCGCCGCAGGGTGCGCAAGCAGAATACCCGCGACGCCAAATATGCACGCAACTGCCACGGTTACGACTCCCAGCACCTGCGCGAGCAACGCAGGCAGCGCCCTAAGATAGCCGCGCGCGATGCCGAGATTTAGCGCGTAGGTCATGTTGATGCCCGGCATCAGCGATATCGGAAAGATCGTAAAGAAAAACAGAAGCATTGCAAACCCCTAAATTGCAGCTAAATTTTAAATTTATCGCGAGCCTGTCACGGAAATTTTAAGGCGCGGCGGCGAATTAAATTTTAAAATTCCGCCGTGTCTTTTTGCGATTATCATCACGCTTGCACGGCACGTGCAGATAAAATTTAAAATTTCTATGCGCCTTAGCACAAAACATATCGCAGCGTAGCGTGCAGCACCGCGTAAAAACCCACGCCGTAGCGTATGTAACGGAGCAGATGGAATTTTAAAATTCTATCGCACCGCCGCGGGCAAATTTAAAATTTAAAACTCTCGCGGCTTTAAATTTAGCCGAAAATCCCGTATCC
>CAUVFI010000005.1:0-19591 GCA_963551055.1 uncultured Campylobacter sp.
GTCCAAGTGGAACATCTACTACGCCGTCGCCGCTAGGAAATAAAAACTCTGCATTGGGCTCGTCTTTATGATCTACAGGATCGGGCCTATAGCGATAGTCCATTGCGTCTTTGCGAAGTGGATGAAGCCCATCGGGCCAATCGTCGCTTAACACCAAACGACGTTTATCAGGCAAGCCTTCGGCGATTAAGCCGAACATGTCGAAAGCTTCTCTTTCGTACCATACGCAAGCAGGCACTAAAGGAGTAACTGACGGGAATGTAGGATCCGATCCGGGAATTAGCGTCCTAACGGTGATGAAGCATTTATCCTCTGCGGCAAAATCCTCCGCTTCGGTCATCTTGCCACCTTCCATAGATATCGCATAGTAAAGTGCGAAATTTCCGTTTAGCTCGCGCTCATCATTGGGGATCATCGTGCTGATAAAACCGCCGATGTCATAATATAGCGTCTTAACCGCAAGCGGCAGATCATTTCTATCTACTAAAACGGTGATTTGATCCTCGGCTTGGCGGGTAACTTCTAAGACCTTGACTTTGGTCTTTAAAATTTCTATAAATTTATCGCCTCTCATTTTTAACCTCTCATCATTATTCTAACGCCGTTTTCGACGAGCATCCAAAAATCACCTACGTGCCATACGCCGAAAATTATCACTAAAGCGCAAAGCAAGATTAGCGGTAAATTTTCAAACAAGCTCATCTCTTTAGCATAAACCACTTCACCTTTAGGCGTACCGAAGCTCGCTAGATTAAAGTGCGCGAAGTCCGCAATGAAAATAATTACGAGCGCGATCGCAAATAATGCTACGGCTATGTATTGACCGCTGGCTATCGCGCCTTTGAAAACGTTAAATTCGCTTACAAAGATCGCAAACGCAGGAACACCTACGAGCGAGCAAACCGCAGCACCAAACATTATCGTAGTAAGCGGAGCGATTTTTACCATACCGCCCATTCTAGACATATCTTTGTGACCGTAAATTCTAGCGATATTACCGGTAGAGCAGAATGCAAGAGCCTTAGTAAAGCTGTGAGCTAAGCAGTGAAAGATCGCGGCAAGCAAGCCAAAATATCCGCCGATACCTAGCGCAAATGCAATAACACCCATATGAACGACCGAGTGGTAAGCGAACATCCTTTTTACGTCGTGCTGACGAACGAGGAAAATTCCTGCTATAAATAGCGTGATCGTGCCCGAGATCAGCATCACGTGCTTAACGAAGTCTGGCCCTACCGCTTCGGCGGTTACCGCGTAATATCTAAATATCGCTAGCATCGCACATTTTAAAAGCACACCCGAAAGTAGTGCTGAAATAGGAGCCGGACCTTCTGCGTGAACGTCAGGAAGCCAAGTGTGAGTAGGAGCAAGTCCTGCTTTGGTTCCAAAGCCTATTAGAGCGAATATAAAGATAAGCTTAGCGGCATCTTTGTTTAAGCCTTTGGCGTGATCCATAATGCTAGTCCAAAGCATCGAAGCCTCGCCATCGCCCGTGATTTTGAATGTAGCCGCATATAGTAAAACGGTCGCATAAAGCGCGAATGCCAAGCCGATCGAGCAGATAACGATATATTTGTAACCGCTCTCGGTAGATTTTTTGTCTTTATGAATAGCGACCAAAAATACCGATGCTAACGTAGTGGCCTCTACTGCAGCCCACATAAACGCGACGTTATTGCAGATAACGCTAAGCGTCATCGTAAAAACGAAAACGTGGCAGAGCGCATAGTATTTTCTAAGATCGCTAAGATCCAGATGACCGCCCTGTATCTCCCACTTCATATAGGTGGTGGAGTATAAATTTACCAAAAAGCCCGTTACGGCGATTAGCACTAAAAATACGCAGCCTAGGCTATCTAGGAATAGGAATTTATCGTATGCGTAAAAAGCCTCAAAGTTGCCGCTGATAAGCTTGCCTACGTTACAGAGTAGCCCTGCGGATGTAACCGCAGAAATCAAAACGTGTAGCGTGCTTAGGAGCTTGAAATTCTTAGGGCATAAGAATAATATCAGCGCTCCGAGCAACGGAAAAATTAATATAAAAGCTAAACTATTCATCATTAACCCCTTAAATTCGAAGCTTTAGACGTATCAAGTCCGTCATAGGCTTTGTAAAATCTAACCGCCAAAATGCTCATAATAATAACCGCAAAGATTGCATCGGTTAAAATTCCAAGCTCGACTAGCTCGTGAGAGTTGTAAGCCATAAGTGCAAGGCTTAGGTGGATGCCGTTTTCAAAGAGGCAGTAGGCTAGAATTTGCTTGATGAAAGAATTTCTTAGCATGAAGCCGAAAATTCCCATCATAAATACGGTTACCGCCGCTATTAGAACGATTCTTTCTTGAATAAGAGAGAATTTAAGCAAGATCGGATTGATTGTCATCGCAATCGCTAGCGAAAATCCCATCGCAATAACGGGGCTTACGAAAAAGCCACCCACCGGCTCATCCTCGCTGATCACATCCAGCTTTTTAACTAGCCAAAATAAAATTCCCGGCACGAAAATAACCTTCGTAAAAAACGCCACTATCGCCCAAATTCTAAGCTGCGGCGCATTGAAGTTAGAATACAGCATAAAAAATATGCTTACCAAAAATAGCGTCTGAATCGCGTAAATTCCGATCGAAAGTTTTAAATTTCTAAGTCCGAATACCGCGAGTGACGTTACGATCATACAAATTGCTAAAATATCGATACTATTCATCTTAAAATCCTACTACGTAAAGCGTTAATGCCGCAAAAGCGATGGCAAGAGCGCCGCATGAAATTTTGCGCATGCTCGAAGTCATTCTGAAGCGTGGTCCAAAGTTGTCGATGAAAACGGCTGCTACGTAAAATACGCCGGTTTTTAGCACAAAGATTATGATTGCTAAAAGCGGATTGCTAAAATTCCACGGCTCAAATATCGTTAGGAATAATCCGATCATCGCAAATTGCTTCAAAATAAGCGCCGCTTGCACTAAGCCTAGATCGCTGCCTGCATATTCGCCAAGTAGACCTTCTTGAAGCTCTTGCTCGGCTTCGGCAAGATCAAATGGCTTTCTGCCGGTCTCGACATACATGCACCATAAAAACGCAATCGAAGCGACAGCAAAGCTTGGAATTTGATAGCCGATCTGACCGCTGCGTACCATCCCCTGAATCTCAACTAAATTTGAAGTTCCCGCAGCCATCATTACTACGATTAGGCACATCATCATCACAGGTTCGACAAAAACGGCAAGCATCTGCTCGCGTCCGCCGCCGGTTGCGGCAAACGGGTTACCGCTATCTATCGAAGCCGCACCGAATACGAAGCGCAAAAGCGCGCCTAGATATAAGATAACGAAAATATCCGAATATGCTCCGAAAATTTTATCGGTGGTTGGATCGCTGTATGTAATAGGAATAGCCGCCAAAATCGCTGCCGAAGTAGCGAAAAGGAAAAACGGCGCCCACCTAAATACCCAGTGGCTGCACGCAGGAACGGTTCTGCCGCGCTTAAAAAGCTTAATAATATCGCGGTAAGTCTGGAAAAAATCGCTTCCTTGTTTCGACTGAAGCTTGGCTCGAAGTTTTCTCGCCATACCGTCGAAGAGTGGAGCGACTAGGACGATAACCGCGACTTGAAATATCATTAAAAATATAGTTTGTATAGTCTGCATCTTAAACCTCCTAGATCAAGAAATATCCGACGCCCAGTATCGCGCAAAGATAGATTAGGATGTAAAGCGTATATAAATTTGCATAGCCGCTTTGAATAATTCCTATCTTATCGGCGATCTTCTTACTCCAATCGATTACCGGTTGATAAATCATCGTCCACCAAATGTCTTGTGGGTGGTTGTGATACTCGATCGGTCCGAAGTAGCCGTTTTGCTCTATTCTGCGTTTATGACCTCTAAATAACCAGTCCATAATCTTTCTTAAATCGCCGGTAAAAGGACCGCCAGTTATCTGCATGCGAGGGCTATATTTAAAGCCGCACGCCCAAGGATCTGTCTCGCGAGGTTTGTCACGATTTGCTTTCATAACCGCTAGGATGATAAACGGAAGCAGCATTGTAGAACACAAAATCACTGCAATAAGAGGAGTTGAAACGATACTTCCCAAAGGCGAAGTGATTGACGAAGCGCCTAGGCTTGCGACATACCCGCTATTGGAAGTGATAGAATTTACCGCTTGCATGATGTAATCAACTATGAAGTGTGCGCCTACACCAAATCCCACGCAGCCTATCATCAAAATGATCATTCCTAAAACCATTCCTAATGGGCTTTCTTTTGCATTTTCCCAAATTTTTTCATCTCTTGGGGTTCCTGCGAAGATTACTGCATAAAGCTTAAGGTGCATACCGACCAAAACGCCGGTGAGTGCAAGAGCGACCACTGCTAAAGAGAAGGCATATCTAATGAAAATTCCGCTTTCCTTAGCACCTTGAAGCATTCCTTGATAGGTAAACCACTCTGAAACGAAGCCGTTTACCGGAGGAAGCGCTGCGATACCCATGATACCGATAAACATACCAACAGCAGTTAGAGGCATTTTTTTAGCTAGCCCTCCTAGCACGTCCATATTTTGCGTATGAGTAGCGTGGATTACAGAGCCTGCACATAAGAATAGCAAGCCTTTGAATATCGCGTGATTTACTACGTGGTAGCAGCCTGCTAAAAATCCGACTGCGGCTAGTGTTACATTGCCTGCTGCGACGCCGTAAATTCCGGTGCCAAGACCTAGTAGGATAATGCCGATATTTTCAACCGAGTGATACGCAAGAAGCGCTTTAAAGTCGTGCTGGCACAACGCGTATAAAACGCCAAAAAGCGAGCTAGCTGCTCCTAGGATCAAAACTGCAAGTCCGAAATAGATACTTAGCGGTAAAAATAGTGTAAATTTAACAAGGGTAAAGAGCGCTACTTTAATCATAACGCCGCTCATTAGCGCAGAGACATTTGATGGAGCCGCAGGGTGAGCTTGCGGTAGCCAAACGTGAAAAGGCCACATTCCAGCTTTTGAGCCGAAGCCGACCAAAAACAAGATGAATGCTGCTACGGAAGCGCCCATCGGCATATTTACTTTTCCCCACTCCGCAAATTCGAAGCTTCCTGCGTAGTTTGCAATGATGAGTAATCCACAGGTTATACAAAATGCACCGATCTGCGCTATACCTAGATATACCATAACAGCTTTGAGCGTGCCTTTGCCATCGTTTACTATGATTAGAAATGACGAGATTAGCGTCATAAGCTCCCATAAAACAGCGAAGCAAAATACATTATCCGCACTGATGACTAAAAGCATAGATAAGATGAAGGTATTAAATAAACATGCAAAAACGCCAATATTTGCTTTTCCGATATATTCCTCGGCGTAGCTCATACCGTAAACGCTGCTTGCAAAGCCTATAAAAACGACTACGAAGCTGAAGAAATTTCCAAGCGGACTTAAAGCAAATTTTGGCGCATATAAGAAAGTACCGCCCAAAACGAAGCTATCGCTTACGCCCATATTGGCTACGAAATGACACATCGCGTAAAAACAGCTGATAGCACCTAATCCAAATCCCACCTTAACGGCAGTTTTTGGAGCGCAGTATAAAAGAATACTAATTACTGCACTGACGATAAATAAAGTATAGACGCTTATCATTTTGCGCCTCCTTCTTTTTTGGCGACGCAACTGATTTCGCCGTTTAACACGTCTTTTGCAAAAGCATTAGCCGCATCGTAGTCTATCGCAAAGCCCAATTTATGCTTACCTTCTTTAGGATCTATCATAATGATAGCGCTGGTTGGGCAAACCTCGACGCATGCAGGACCGTTCTCGCGTCCGTTGCATAGATCGCATTTGATGGCGGTGCTTTTGGCACCCGCTTGGCTTTCGATCTCGAGATAATACTTCGGCTCGACCGCATAATTTACTGACGGCATAAGCTCGGCATTCGAGCTGATCGCGCCATAAGGACAGGCGAGCGTACACATCTTACATCCGATGCAAATTTCTTCGTGTAATTCGATATAGTTATTATCGAAGCGAAGCGCACCGGTAGGGCAGACATTTGCGCATGGTCCGTCATCGCACTGCCTGCACTGCGTAGGCATAACGCCGTAAGCCTGTCTAAGCACGGTAAGTCGCGATTTAGCAAGCTTGCCGCGCTCGTAGGCACTTGAGTAACAGGCCGCCATGCACGTCGTGCAACCGATACATCGTTTGTAATCACAGATTACAAATTTATGTTGTTTCATACCTTTCTCCTTGACTTAAGGAATTTTAAAAATTTTTTACTAAAAATTTTGGTGTAATTATATTTAAGTCCGTAAAAAAATTCCGTCATTTATCTGACGATATTTGGAATTTATTTGATAAATTTGCTTTCAAAGCTTAAATTTGAAAACTAATTTCTTTTTTAAACCAGTTCGTTGATTATTTGCTTTAAAAGTCTAGTATATCAGTATTAAAGTATATTTTAAAATTTAAATTGCTACTTAAATTACCCCAACTTACTCCTAATTATAATTGAAAAAATTCTTTTAGCTTAAGACAAAATTTCAATTTTATTTTAGGTAAGAATTTATATAATTGTGCCGAAATTGCATATATGGTAATTTTGCATGTTTAGTATTTTCGAAAGGAGAAAATATGGCGAATAAAGGCAAGGTCATATGCCCTTATTGTGGCACAGGCTGTCAAATCGAGCTGACTGCGGAAGACAATTATATCAAATCCGCAACCGGCGTAAGCGACAACCCCGTAAATCAAGGTTGTTTATGTTTGAAAGGTTATTACGGATGGAATTACGTAGGCTCTAGAGATAGGCTTACTACTCCGCTAATTCGTAAAAAGAATGGCAAATTTAGTAAAGACGGCGATTTGGTCGAGGCTAGCTGGGACGAAGCGCTTGATTTGGTTGCTAAAAAGATGCTCGAAGTTAAAGAAAAATACGGCGCCGACGCGATAGCCGGAAACTATTCCGCACGCTGTACGCATGAGGATAACTACGTAGCGCAGAAGCTACTTAGAATTTTAGGTACGAATAATATCGATCACTGCGCGCGCATTTGACACGCTCCGACTGTGGCAGGTCTTGCCAAAACAATCGGTAACGGAGCGGCTACAAATAGCTTTACTGAGATCGGAACTCACAGCAACTGCATTATGATGATCGGCTCAAACCCGGAAAATGGCCACCCGATCGTAGCTATGCACGTTCAAAGAGCGCTAAACAGAGGCGCCAAACTCATCGTCATTGACCCGGTTAAGACGGAATTTGCAAATCGCGCAGATATCCACCTCCAGCTTGAGCCGGAGCACAATATCCCGGTTATAAACGCTTTAATCCATGCTATTATCGACGAGGATTTGGTAAATCACGAATTCGTTGAGAAATACACCAAGGGTTTTGAATATGTAAAAGAGGCGGTTAAGGATTATTCGCCTGAGGCCGTAGCTAAATACACTAGGTTAAACGCTGAAGATATTAGAAAAGCGGCTAGAATTTACGCTACTACGCGACCTGCGGTCATCACGCACGGAATGGGTGTAACTCACTTCAACCACGGCGTGGGCGCAGTCTGCGACATTTCAAATTTAATGCTCGTAACGGGCAACGTAGGCGAGCTAGGCAGTGGCGATCTACCGATCCGCGGACAAGAAAACGTTCAAGGCTGCTGCGATATGGGAATGCTTCCTAACGTATTTACCGGCTATAAAGCCGTAACTGACGAAAGTGCCCGTGATTGGTTTGAGCGCCAGTGGAATTTGCCGAAAGGTCATCTAAATGGCAAGATCGGTATTCATAAAACTGAAGTTCCTGACGCAATTCTTGACGGCAGGGTAAAATTTTTCTGGACGATGGGTGAAAACCCGGTTATGACCGATCCGAACGCAAATCACTTCTTGCGCGCGATTTCGCAGGTAGAGATGTATGTGATCCAAGATATTTTTTTAACCGAGACGAGCCGCAAAGCAGATGTCGTGCTTCCTGGAGCTTGCAGCGGCGAGAAGGAGGGCACTTATGCTAACGCCGAGCGCCGCGTACAGCATAGCGAGATTGTAGTTGCCCCTCCAGGACAAGCTAGACAAGACTGGGCTATCATCTGCGAGCTTGCCAGACGTTTAGGTCTAGGAGATTATTTCACATTCCAATCTCCAGAGCAGATTTGGGAAGAGGTGCGCAGGGTAGCTCCGCACAACTACGGCGGAATGAGCTATTACCGCATCAAAAAATACCACGGACTTCACTGGCCGTGCCCTGATGAGAATTCTATGGGCGGACCTGCATTGTATCTTGATAAAAAATTCTTTACTCCGGACGGTAAAGGAAATTTCGTCCCAGTTCTATTTGTGGATGATAAGAGCAAGATCGAAAGCGCCAAAGAGGAATTCGCAAAGCGTATGAATATGCCGAAAGATTATCCTGTAATGGCGGGCTCCGTGGACGAGAAGACCGACGAGGAGTTCCCGATCCAGCTTCTAACTACGCGTAAGGTTTACGAGTATGCAGGAGGCGCGATGACTAGGCGCTCTAAGACCGTAGAGCAGGGCGGTGACGCGATAGGACCGATTGCGGAAATGAATCCGAAACTCGCCGAGCGATACGGAATTTCACAGGGCGATTTCATCGTCGCGTGGAGCCGCTACGGCTATATCGCGATCAAGGCGGACATCACCGAGTGTATAATGGATGGTATCATTCAGATGTCTTATCACTACTGGGAGAGCTGCTGCAACGAGCTAACGAGCGGCGGCTGGGATCTAATCGCCAAAACGCCTACGTTTAAGGCGGCGATTCAGATTAAAAAGATCGATGAAGAGGAATTTTTGCGTATCCGCGAGCTTAAGCGCATTAAATTTCAGACCAATAAAGTCGTTTACGACGACTTCCACCACCATCCGATTAAATTCTAAGAATTTAATCTTATCCGTAGATTCGGGGCTATGCTCCCGAATCTACTTTTTAACAATCAATTCAAATAATATGAAATTTTGGCGATTTAGCCGTCTTGCAGTATTTTAAAGATCAAAAATTTCAAATTCAATAAATTTTGTGGTATTAATACGCTTCTTTGCGTAGTCGCATGATTGATAA
Organism: uncultured Campylobacter sp.; assembly: GCA_963551055.1. Classification (GTDB taxonomy): domain Bacteria; phylum Campylobacterota; class Campylobacteria; order Campylobacterales; family Campylobacteraceae; genus Campylobacter_B. The sequence continues at coordinate 9,069 of CAUVFI010000005.1, forward strand.
GAGAGCGATTGAAATTATCCGCTATTGCGTTAATAGATGCGGCTGCAGAGACCGGGCATTCGCGATTTATCAAATCCCAATAAATTAGCCTTAATTAGAGCGGCGCAATGGAGTAAATTTTAAAGATAAGCATGATAATAAGGCTACTTTATCGCAACAAATCTTACCAAATTACATTATTGATTAAATTTTAACGCGTGCAGGCTGATTTTATGTAAATTAGCCTATATTATTAAGTAGCGCTGTAATTTTAATAACGCAAATGCAATTTTTGTGATTTTAATATATAAATGCAAAAGGCTCATAGGCTTTTTTAAAATGCTAGACGCGGCTTTTAGTTTTAATGGTCGCAAATGCCGGTTTCTAGCATAGCTGGAGCAGTTTCTCGCTTCGCCTGAAATCCATAAATTTTGATTTTAAAATTCCGAATTCCGCCGTGCTTGGAGCTCGGAATTTTTAGAATTTTATTTTATTGCGTGTTTTTGTCGTTCTATTTTCACGCGGAAGCCCTTTGCTGCGCTAGATAGCGCTGCTTGCGATGTTAAAGCTATTGCGCCAAAGCTTCTGCCTGCTTGCGGATGAGATTTATGAACTGGGCTCTGATATTGAAGCTATTGCGCCAAAGCTGCTGCGGCAGAATTCCATTTACTTTATGCAAAAGTAGTTAAAATTTCTGCCGCTTGTCGCGCCTGAGCTACTTATTGCGCCAGATCTATTCGTCGCGCCTTAATTTTTATCGCTCATAGCGCCCGCTGCTTTACTTTGTCGCTCCTAAATTTTTGCCGTCCGTCGCGTTAGAATCGCTCGCAGCGCCGTGATTTTCGCTGCTTGCAGAATCTGAGTTTGTCGTACCGCTAGAGCCTACGGAGATTGGATTTGCTATGCTTTCGCCCGCGATACCGCTTACGTTATTTATGTAGGCTACGGTGCTTATTTTATTCCATTCTCTGCCGATTTTCAAAAATGCGCGCTGGCTGTCTAGGATCTCTTTAAACATCGGATCTTTCGCCGCTTCCTCGTCTAAGATTTCATTCGTTGCTTTTTTAAGCGCGGCTATCACGTCTGCAGGGAAGTCGCGCACCTGCACATCCGGAAACTGCGCTTTTAGCTCCGCCCAAATGCGAGCGTTTTCATAAAAGCCCTTATTTTGGAAGTTCTCTCCGGCAAGTCTTGCTGCAGCCTCTAAGATCGCTTGAAGATCCGCAGGCAGCTTCTCTAGCGCCTTTTGATTTACCAGCAGTTGGCAGTCTCCCATAGGCTCTTGCCAGCCTGTGTAGTAGTATTTAGCCACTTTGTGAAATCCAAGTGGCATATCATAGACAGGGCTTACCCACTCGACCGCATCGATCGTACCCATTTCTAACGCCATAAATAGCTCGCCCGTAGGCACCGTGTTTATAGTAGCGCCCAGCTTGCTCATCACCTCTCCGCCTAGCCCCGGTATGCGGAATTTAAGCCCTTGCAAATCTGCAACCGAGTTGATCTCTTTTTTAAACCAGCCGCCCATTTGCATGCCGGTAGATCCCATCAAAAAGGTCTTTATGCCGTATTGCGCGAACATCTTATCGTTAAGCTCTCGCCCACCACCATAGTAATACCACGCGTGCTGCTCATCAGTAGTCATACCGAAAGGCACTGCCGTCCAGAGCATAGTTTTGGCGTCTTTGCCTTTATAATAATAAAGCGAAGTATATCCTAGATCGTATTGACCGCTTTTGACGAAGTCGAATATGCCAAAGCTTGCCTTGTGCTTGCTCGGTGTGTCGATGCGGATCTGAAGCCTACCACCACTAAGGCTTTCGGCATAGTTTTTAAAATCCTCAGCAGCAGCGCCCAAAACGGGCGTAGTCGCCTCCCACGTACTAGCAAGTCTTAGGCGATAAACCTTATCGTCGCCGAAAAGCTGCGAGCCCAAAAGCATGAGACATGCAAACAAAAAAATCTTTTTCATTTATATCCTTTCATAAAGTTTTAAATTCATAAAATTTCAAAATTTAGCGCATCGCCGGCTTAAAATTTAATTGCGTCCTGCGTTACTGCTACGAAATTCTGCTTCACGGTGTCTATTTTATCGACACGTTGCTTTATATTCTATTTTACGACGCTTCATCTTATAGGCACCTTGCTTTGCAAATGTCTTATTTTGCGATATTTTGTTTCTAAACGCTCAGCCCAAGCTTTTTATTTTACTATGCCTGGCTTTGCGACGATAGAGTGCCGCGTTCGTTTTAATTTCGCTACGTTCGGATGTTACCACACCTGCACCATATCTAGCGATAATATTTTATCAAGCGCGCTTGCTTAAAAGCCTCTGGCGCGGATCTTTTTCTCTTAGAAATGACAAAAGTATCTTAAAATGCCATCTCTGCACTTTTGCAGATAAAATTCTCCCTTCCTTTCAAAGCGAGCTTTGTCATTTCAGTAAGCTTAGACGCTACGCCATTTCTTTGATCTTAGACGGCAGAATCGTGCTTTTAAATTTAAAATTCCGCAATCTGCACAATCTTCGCGCCACACTGACAAGCAAAGATTTAGCCTTTATATTTGAATTTTGCGCCTTAGTTGAGCGCAAAATTCCGCGCGGAGTTTTGATGCAAATTCCGCGCGAAGCCTAGATTAGAATTTTACGCAGAGCCATCCCGCGTTGTCTAAAATTTTTTGCAAAATTCCGTGCCGCAAAATGCACTTAAAATTTTAAATTTGCTATTGCGCGGAATTTCTTAGCGTAAATTCCAGACCTTGAAATTTTGCTCTTGTTCGACAGCATAAAATTTTAAAATTAAATTCTGCAACCGCCATGCCTTAAAATTTTATTTGCAAAACATACTTTTTAAATTTTAAAATTTTAAATCTAAACCCGCAAAATTCCGTATTTTGCGTTTTGAAATTCTATTTAGCAAAATTTTATCTCGCGGATTTCTTGCTCTATAAATTTCTGCGCTAAATGAAATTTTACTCCGCATAGTTTGCGCTTCGTAAAATTCTAGCTCGCAAAATTTCGCTTAAAATTTCGCGAGCTAGCCCTTGTTTTCGAATAGCTCCGCGTGTTTGCTACGCAAAAACTCGACAACGGCGATCACTTCGTCCGCACCGCTAGCATCCGAGTTCGCAAGCACCGTATCGATATTTTCGATATACAGCTGCGCCGCATCGGCGAGTCGCTCGCGCTTTATGCCCGCATAAAGCAGCATCGCGTCAAGCAGGATATTAATCTCGTAGATGAGGTCCTGCTCGGCGATTTTTTCGTCATTATTTTTCATCTTCTTCCTTTGAAATTTGGGTTTTTTTCTCGATCAGATCCACGATTTGCGCCTTTACGGCTTCGTACGAGCTCGCGTCCTTAAAGCCCGCAAACATCCCGCCGCTCGCGTTTACGTGCCCGCCGCCGCCGAGGAGCAGCTTTGCCATTTCGCTTACGTCGATCTTGCCGTCGGCGCGGAAGCTGAGTGTTTTCTTGCTCGTTACGTCGATGAAAAAATCGACATCAGGGTTTTGCGTCAAAAAGTCGTTGCCGATGACGCTTACGTTGCCGATATTGTAGGTCAAAATGCCCTTTTTATCGAGATAGCTGATCTCAAAGCGCTGCTTTTGCGTGCTTAGGCGGGCGACTACGAAATGCGAGACGAGATTACTTAGCGTATCGTCGCGCTCGCTTTTAAAAAATTCCTTCTTTATGCCGTGCAGCGCGCTATCTAGCGCGATGTGTGCGCTCGGCTCGTCTTGAAATTTAAAAATTTTTTCTAACAAGAAAAAGATATAATCCCTGCTCTCCTGCTCAAACATGATCTTATTAATCTCTTTCGCGCCTGAGACCATGCCGAGGCAGACCTTGCCGAGCTCGAACTCGCTCTGCTCCTTCAGCCAGATATCCACGGCGTTTACGACGCGCACGAACTTATCCAGCCGCGTCTCGCCGCCGAACATCGCGCTGAAAAAATCATACGTTATCTTCGTGGCGCAACGCGACGAGTCCAGAAAATACCACGGGAATTTCTTCGCGCACTCAAGCCCGCTTTGATGATGATCCAGAAGGATCACGCGGGCGTTACGGCGAGCCAGTTCGCCGCTAAATTTCTCGCACTGCGCGGGCAGTAAATTTAGATCGGTGATTAAAACTAGGCTTTTTTCGTCTGCGTTTGCGGTAAGCCTTGCGTCGATACGAGCGAGGATGAGATCAAATTTTTCGTTTATCTCCTTGCCGTAGTTGGCGTTGAAAAATTCCACGTCCGTCAGGTAGTGCGCTGCGACGAACTGCGCGCCGTAGCCGTCTAGATCGGTGTGGCTTAGGTGATATATTTTCATTTGCGCTCTTTGCCGATGATATCTGCTAGCGTGATCGTATCCATATACTCATCGACTTTCTCTTGAAGCTCGCCAAACATTAGATTGACGCGGCACAGCGTACGACCGTTCGGGCAGGCGTCGATCCCCTCGGCGGTACAGTCAAATACCGTCGCCTTGCGTCTTTCGGCGCTTTTAATGATCTCGCTTAGCGTGATCTCATCTGCATTGCGCGCGAGCACAAAGCCGCCCTTGGCGCCTTTGAAGGAATTTAAAAGTCCCGCGCGAGCTAAATTTTGTAAAATTTTAGCCAAAAAGCTGCGTGAAATTCCAAGCTCGCTAGAGATCGAATCGACATCCATCGACTCCTCCTTGCCCGCGATGCAAATCATTGAAAGTAGGGCATATTCGCTTGCTTTTGTAAAAAGCATTTATTCTCTCCTTTGGTGTCAAAGCGTGCATTTTACACAAAGAAAGCAAAAATTTAGGTTAATTAAGTATAATCGCTTCCTATTTTACCGATCAGGAGGTCATCATGGCTTTAGACACGGCTCAAAAAGCACAGATAGTTGCGAAATTCGCTAGAAGAGAGAAAGATACAGGTTCTGCGGAGGTGCAAATCGCGCTTCTTACCGAAAGGATCACGCTTTTGACCTCTCATTTGCAAGCAAATCCGAAAGATTTTTCATCTCGCTTAGGACTGCTAAAGCTAGTAGGTCAGCGCAAAAGAATGATGAAATATCTTAAAAGCAAAGACTACGCGGTTTACTCCAAGCTCGTTAGCGAGTTAAATTTAAGAGATAAATAAGCTCCTTTGCTCGTGGCGGCATCTGCTTGCCTGCTGCGGTTTTATACACGGCGTCCGCCAAACGGCGGGCGCTTTTTTTATGCCTGGAATTTCGGCTTCTATTTCGCTTACAAAATGTTTAAATTTATTTGGAATTTTTGAAGGTTGGCTAAATTCAGTACGGATGAGTAAATTTAATTTTAAAGGATTTTTGTGAGTTATTTCCACGGTATCGCGATTGATGTGAAAAAAGATCCCGAATTCCACACAGACAGCCCTGCGGATGCGAGTATTTCGAATGGTGCAGCTTGTGCGGTAGTATGGAAATTCCGGCTAAAAGGGCAGGGCGCGGATCTTTTTGAAATAGAAACGGACGATAGTTTTTATATTTTTGCAGGCGATGAAGTCGCCGGTTATGCTCCAGGCGGCGATGGTGACAAAGAGGCGGGCTGCTTGAAAAATATCTCAAAAGGCGTCGATACCTTAGGCGCCTATCGTTTGCCCGAGCCGATTTTACCAGGCGGGAGACTCGGAGTGGGTTATATTGCGACCGACATAATAGCTTGCGCCGTATTTTGTATCACCGGAAATTTCTTTATCGGCGGCTATATATGGGGACTTTTGGCTTTTGCATTGTTCGCGATTTGGAATGATTTTTTCTCACGCAGCGATTTTCAAAAAGCTATGAAAAAATACGAAGCGGATAAAGCTAAAAAGATCGAATATGATGAGTTTATAGCAGGTCTTGAAAGGCGTATCGCAAGCGAAAAGATCGACGAAAATACCGGGTTAATCACCAAAGTAGAATTGAATCAAATAATGTAAAATTCAGGAATTTTATTCTTTTTTTGAACGCGCCGCTGCGCTCGCGGCGTGTTTTAATCGATGAAAATAGCTTTAGCGCGGCAAAATTTGACATTGCAGGCGACGCATGCTCTGTTTTGTAGGTTTCACCCCAAATACTGGCGTTAAATTTAAAACTTGAATCGTTTAAGCAAAATGTGCATTGTAGCCGCTCGTTATTTAAACGCCGCAAAGCTCATAAAATTCGCCCATTTAAAGATACTTTCAACGCGCGCAAAGCCCGCGCCCAGCGCCAAAGCGCGGTTTTCCGCTTCGGTGTATGGCACGAGCACGTTTTCGAGTGCCTCGCGTTTTTGCGCGATCTCGTAGCGCGAGTAGCCCTGCGCGCGCTTGTAATCCTCGTAAATTTCGATCATCCGGCGCGCGAGCGCAGGCTCTTCGTAGACGATCTTTTCGCTAAAGATCAAAACCCCGCCCTCGCGCAATCCGTCGTAAATTTTACTCACGAGCGCGGCTCGGCGCGGCGGCCTGATGAACTGCAGAGTGTAGTTTAAAATCACGGCGTCGCAGTCTGCGAGGCTCGCATCCAGCATGTCCGATACGCTAAGCTCGAGCTCGGCGCCGAATGCTGCCGCCTTGGCGCGGGCGTTTTGTATCATCGCCTCCGAGCTATCGATGCCGCACAGCCGCAGATCGGGACGCAGCGCAAACAGCGCCAGCAGCGCGGTCGCAGTCGAGCAGCCAAGATCGATCACGCGCGCCTTTTGCGGCAGTATCCGCGCCAAAAGCTCGCTACTAAGCCGCGTGCTGGCCTCATAAAACGGCACGCTGCGCCCGATCATATCATCAAAAACCGACGCGACGCTGGCGTCAAACTCAAACTGTTTTTTGATAGGCTCTTTAAAAATTTCGTCTTTCATTCGTTTCCTTTTTAGTTTTGCTATTCGCGCAGCACTCGATTTATACTTCCTACGCATGCTAAGCGCAGAATTCTCACGCCGTGCTTCCTGCGCTTGCGCGACACTCGATTTGCGACCGCTACGCATGGAATTTTTGCGCTTAGTTTGCCCCACGCGTAAGCATACTTAAATTTTAAACGCAGCATGAGCGCTTTTGATGCGAGCGAGCTGCATCCCAGTTTGAGCCCAACTTCTAGCCCGGACACGCTCGATGCATGATTAAATTTTACGTCTTGCTTGATAGGCCCTAAAATTCCGCGCCGCGCAAATACATCTTTAAAATTCTACGCCGTATTTTCGCAGCATTAATTTTACGTCGCCAAATCTCGCACTGCCAAAACAGCTCCTTTAAATTCTTTAATTACGAACTTAAACTAAAAGCATAGTCGAAGCTCCATTGGTAGAATTTCGCGCCCATTTTGTGATTTTACGCGCCGCAAAATGGAGCTGCTTGACAAAATCCCGCGTTTAGCTAGGCGCATAATTTAGCCGCTTGGCTCTTGCTCGGAAGCTCAGCCCTGCTGAATTTTAAAGCTTTGCAGCACAACTAAGATTTTTTATCGTTCTCAATTCTCGGCGCAGCTTGCACTTGCCTCGTCTTACATAAACCCAAGCCCAAGGTGCGTTAAAGTCCTGCAGACGGTGCACCAAGCATCCTCGGAGGCAGGCATACGACTTTTATACGGGACGACGCAGACGGCTCATTTAATGCGCCTAGATGCAAAACGCGGGCAGACGCATCAAATCAAGCGCACAGCCCGCAAATTTCATCTTTAAGCTTACAAGCCGTAGATTAAAATTTGCGGCTTTGTAGTACCGCCTCCGCCTCTGAAACGTCTTTTAAAATCTGCTCTTTAAGCTGCGCTAGATCGTTAAATTTGCGATTTTCACGTAGGAACTTTATAAATTTCACGCAAGCAAATTTTGCGCCGCTGTTTTTGTCCGCAGCCTCTAAATTTTTATTTTCGGCGTCCAAGCTCTCGCTCGCCGCAAAATTCTGCGTAGAAATTTCGGTCGAATTACGAGCCGAAATTTCATCTGAATTTCGCGCAGAATGTGCGGCTTGCCCCCCGCAGCACGGCGCGTAATCTTGCGCGGAATTTAAACCAGCCTCAAAGCCTTCAAAGTCCCCTAAAATGTGCGTTTCAATCGCAAAAGCTCCGTCGGTGCTGAGCCTGTGCCCCAAGAAGCTCACGCTTGCAAATTCCTTGCTTCCGGCGCGTGCTAGGCTCGCATACACGCCGCTTTTTGGTATAAAATAGCCGCTCGCATCAAGATTTAGCGTCGCTACAAACTCCCGCGCTCCGCGCCCCTGACCGCGCACTACGTGTCCGCAGATCTCGTAATTTCGCCCTAAAAGCTCCGCCGCCTCTTCGCACCGACCACGCGATAAAAGCTCTTTGATCCTGCTTGAATGCACGCCGCCGCCGCTTAAGCAAAACTCCCCTAAGACGCAGGTTTGCCCGCGAAATTCGCGCCTTAAAAATTCTACGTCCCACGCCCGATCACGCCCAAATCTAAAGTCCTCGCCGACGACAATTTTTTGTAAATTTATGAAATTCTGCCTTAAAAGTGCGATAAATTCGCCTCCGCTAAGGCTTTTGATAGCGCGTAGATCGCAATAAAAAATCTTTTTGTTCGTAAACGCCTGCCGTGACGCAAAAGGGGTGAGCTTCGTGCCACCACCTGCTAGGATTACGATTATTGCGCCTTGCTCGCCTAGGCGCTCAAATAATTTTTGATGTCCAAGGTGCATGCCGTCGAAGTTACCGATCGCTACGGCGCACACGTCATCGCGGTTTGCGCCTTGCAGCGTTGCGAAAATCTCGCCTCGTGCGAACTGCTCGCTTAGGCGCGCGCGTAGTACTTCCGCACAAGCAGGAAGCGTGCCTTGAGCCTGCACGTCTACGTCATTGCTGCAAGCGTCATTATAAGCCGTTTTACTGCCAAAAGTCGTTTCATTGCTGCAAGAGGTGTCGGTGTCTGCTTCATCTGCGCGGTGCGCATCGCCGGTTTTATTTTTGCGTAGCTCTTGCTTCGGGTGTTCGATACTTTTAGATGAATTTTCCACATTGCTTGTGAAATTCTGTTCCGTAAAATTTTTCAAGCTGGAATTCTGCGCTACGAAATTTTGCTCTTTAAAATTCCGTAGTGAAGCCTCTGTATGGTCTTTACCTGATTTTTGATTAGCCATTATTGCTGCTTCGTCCAGACGATTTTTTTGGTGTCGTAACCGCTATGCTTTGCCTTTTTTAGATAAAGGATGCGGATCGGCTCGGGCAGGGTTTTGGTGCGCGAGAGGATATACAGCTCGCTCGTATCGGCGCCGAAAATCAGGGCGTAGCGATAGTCGCCGTCCACCTGCGCCACGCGGTAGAGGGAGTCGGAAATCAGACCTTTTTGATAGAGCAGACCTACGTTTTTATCGCCTGCAAACTCCAACACGTGCTGCTCGTTTTCGATTTTACCTGAGCTTGTTTTGGCGGTTTTTAAAAGATTGATCGTGGAGTTTTTATCGATAAAGCACTCGTACGCGGTGTTTTGCAGCTCGCCGCCGCCCTTCATACGGGCGATCTCATACCAGCCGCCGCTAAATTTAGCTATGTCGAAGTTTTTTACGATCGGCGCTTTCGGGCTCAGACTTTTGGCGCATGAGCCCAAAAATAGCGCGCAAAACGCCAATATAATTAAGTTTTTAAATTTCATCGTTCATCCTTTTTAGAAGATAGAAAAATTCCCTATTTCCCTCTTTGCCCGTGATTTTGCAGGCGCCGGCATGCAGCGTGGCAAACCCTAGCTCGGCGCATAGCCGCTCAAATTTCGCCCGCGCGCCGCGCGCCGCCTTTTCGTCCTTGAGCACACCTTTTTTATTTCGCTTCGCCTCCGTGCCCACTTCAAATTGCGGCTTAAATAGCACGATGAGAGCGCTTTTTGCAAGGCTCGCGAGGCTTTTTAAGATCAAATTTAGCGAGATGAAGCTCACGTCGCAGGTGATGAGATCAAATTTTTTCTCGCTTATAAACTCCCTGATGTCGGTGTTTTCGCGCACGATCACGCGGGGATCGCGCCGCAAAATTTCGCTTAGCTGCGAGCTGCCGACGTCAAGTGCGGTCACGCTCTTTGCGCCACGCTGCAATAAAATCTGCACGAACCCGCCGGTGCTGCTGCCTACGTCCAAAACATCGACTCCCGCTAAATTTAAAATATCTTTTTGCGAGCGCTCTGCTTGCATAGGCTCCGCACTGCCTTTGCTGCGGCGCCTGTCTGCTTTATCGCCTGATTTTGAGGCTTTTGCCGCATTTGAAATCTCTGCCGTTTCGGCGTCTGCGTCCGTTTGCAAAAGCTCCGCCGTATCGGCGTTAGTTTTTGCGGTACGGATCGTCGCGGTATTTATTTCTGCGATCTTTGCCGTCGTCGCGCTTGGAATTTCGGTCGTCTCGTCCACGCCTAAAATTTTATCCGTAGCCGCGAAATCTGCACTTGAAATTTGCATCGTTACTGCGCCCGCCTTTTGCGTCGCTGCCGCTTTGCTATCCGCGCTCTTTGCGCCGCTGCACGGCTTTGAAATTTCTGCCGCCGAGTTAGGCAAATTTGCGCCGCAGCTTGCTAAAAGCCCGTTTTCGGCTAGCTCGTCCAAAAAGCCCGCAAGCTTGAGCGCGCCCCTGCTTACGTAAATTTGATCAATCGCGCTG
>CAUVFI010000006.1:0-19209 GCA_963551055.1 uncultured Campylobacter sp.
CGCAATTTATCATTCCTAGCTTTTCCGCGCTTGCTACGCACGTGCAGATAAACGCCAAAAGCAGCTACTACAAGGCGCTTGGGTGGTTTTTAGCGGATTTTTGCCGCGTGATGAAAGAGACGCTAGGGCTTGGAATTTAAAATTTAGAACGCTCGCTCGGCGTTTTTGCGCGTTCGGCACAGAAAAGCGCTATGTAGAGATAAGTCTGAGCTTGCTTTCGGGATTTCTTGCGCTGTAGCCGGTACAGCTCCTGCGGGTGCGATAAGCTAAGCAAGACGGGCGAAATTTATCTGCGTTATCTGTGCGGATGTAAAGTGCCTGTCTTGCGGTTTTGTGCGTCGGCGTTTGTCCATCGCGCGTCGTTTTGAATTCTGCACGGCATTCAGTATTTTGCATATGTGCCGCCTGATGTTTGTTTTGCGCGCACTGCGAGTTTTGCTCGGCGTTCAGTGCTCTCGTTTTGCGCCGCCTGCATTAGGGTATTGCGTGCTTTGTCTGCGTCGCGCCACTTTGCGTGTCGCTTCGTATGTCGTCTGGCATAGTCATTTGGAATTTTACGTGAGGCGCCTTGCGTCCCATCTGGCGTCGTCGCTTGAAATTTCATGCGAGGTGGTCTGTGCATCGTTTGACGCTATCGCTAAGCATCCGCGCATTACGTGTTTCGCGCGCGTGATCGAGCGTTCGAAAACTGAGGTTTAGTGCCTGCGTATGCGCCGCTTTGCGTCTTTTACCGAGCGTGCGTCACGCAGCGTCCGATGCGCGCCGTTAAATTTTAAAATTTAAAACAAAGGAAAAATTTGAATTACTGGAACGAAATTTACGCCCACTTTGATCCCGTGGCATTCAGCACGTTTGGCATAAACGTGCACTGGTACGGCATTATGTATGTTTTGGCGCTGCTTACGGCGCTATTTATCGCCAAATATTTCGTGCGAAAAGACGGCCTTGACTTCAGCGATAAAATGCTCGATCGCTACTTTATCTGGGTCGAGGTGGGCGTCATTTTGGGCGCGCGGCTTGGATACATCGCGATTTATTCGGGTGAGGCGGCGTGGTATTTCAGCCATCCGTGGCAAATTTTCAACCCCTTTCATAACGGCGAGTTCGTGGGTATTCGCGGTATGAGCTATCACGGCGCGGTCGTCGGATTCGTGATCGCGACGGTTTGGTTTTGCAAAAAATTTAAAACCGATATGTGGGCGCTGCTCGATCTCGTGGCACTTAGCGTGCCGCTTGGATATTTTTTCGGGCGCGTGGGGAATTTTTTAAATCAGGAGCTTTTCGGGCGCGAAACGACCGAGCCATGGGGGATCTTGGTGGGCGGTACATTGCGTCATCCAAGCCAGCTTTACGAAGCAGTTTTGGAAGGACTGGTAATTTTCGTGATTTTATTTTTCTACCGTAAATTTAAGAAATTTAACGGCGAGTTGATATGTCTGTATGCGATGCTGTACACGGCGTTTAGATTTTTCGTGGAATTTTTTAGGCAGCCGGACGACGGGCTTGGGTTTATATTTTTAAATTTATCGATGGGGCAAATTTTATCTTTAGTGATGTTTTTGATAGCAGTTTTCTTAAAGCAGTCTTTGAAGAAAAAACTAATTTGCAGAAATTAAATTAATCTAAAGTTAAAAAGTAATATAATCTCTTTACAAAAATGTAAATTTTCGTTTAGCGGGGATTTATAATCATCTTTTTTAAGGAGAACCTATGCTAGGTCGCATTGAAGGCTTTACGGGCAGATCCATAGACGGCAAAAAAAGCCGCATTATGGCTTTGCAAGACGTGGCGCAAAGCATCAGCGGGCTGATTTTGGCCTGTTTTATGCTGTGTCATATGATATTTACCGGCACGATTTTGATCGGTAAGGGCGCGTTTGAGGGCGTCGTACATTTCGCCGAACCTGGAGGAATTTATTTCGTTACAAACATCGTCGCTTTTGTAATTTTCGTGATTTTCGTGATTCACGCGTTTTTGGCGATGAGAAAATTTCCGGCTAACTACGCCGCTTACAGAGCGTTTAAAGCGCACAAAATGCGAATGAAGCATTGCGACACGACGCTTTGGTGGTTTCAGTTTTGGACGGGATTTTTCCTATTTTTCTTTGCGGCGGCTCATATTTTAATGATCGTATTCGGTCCGAAAATTACCGCAGATCTTGCTATCGCGAGATTCGGACAGCTTCACCTATTTTATTTTGTTTTATTGATTTTCGTAGTAACTCACGCTAGTATTGGAATTTATAGGCTTTATATGAAATGGATTAGCATAGACGGCACGAAGGCGGAAATTCAAAGGAAAAGAGCCCTCATCAAAAAGACGGTTTTTATCGTTTGGGGCGTATTTTTCTTGCTTTCGATAATCGCCGATTTCAAATGGTTAAGTTTAGAATAGGGAGCTTGGGATGAATGTAATATATTGCGATTCTTTAGTTATTGGCGGCGGTTTGGCGGGCTTAAGAGCTGCGATCGCTACCGGAGAGAAAGGGCTTAGCACCATCGTTTTGAGTCTGATCCCCGTTAAACGCTCGCACTCTGCGGCGGCTCAAGGCGGCATGCAGGCGTCTCTGGGAAATTCCAAGATGAGCGAGGGCGACAACGAGGACGTGCACTTTGCCGATACCGTAAAAGGAAGCGACTGGGGCTGTGATCAAGACGTCGCTAGGATGTTTGCGCAGACGGCGCCTAAGGCGATCCGCGAGCTTGCGGGCTGGGGCGTTCCTTGGACCAGGATTACTAGAGGCGAGCGAAGCGCTATTATCAACGCTCAAAAAACCACGATCACCGAAAAAGATGAGGTTCACGGGCTTATCCACAGCCGCGACTTCGGCGGTACGAAAAAATGGCGAACCTGCTATACCGCCGATGCTACGGGACATACGATGCTTTTTGCCGTTGCAAACGAAGCGCTAAAGCATAACGTCGATATTCACGACCGCAAAGAGGCGATCGCGCTAATTCACGCAAATAACCGCTGCTACGGCGCAATCGTGCGCGATTTGGTTACCGGCGAGCTGATTGCATACGTCTCAAAGGGCACGCTAATCGCTACCGGCGGCTACGGCAGAGTGTATAAACACACCACGAATGCCGTAGTGTGCGAGGGTATAGGTGCTGCTATCGCGCTTGAGACCGGCGTCGCGCAGCTTGGAAATATGGAAGCGGTGCAGTTTCACCCGACCCCTATCGTTCCGAGCGGAATTTTGCTTACCGAGGGTTGCCGCGGCGACGGCGGAATTTTACGCGACGTGGACGGCTACCGCTTTATGCCAGATTATGAGCCGGAGAAAAAGGAGCTTGCTAGCCGCGACGTCGTAAGCCGTCGCATAATGGAGCATATAAGAAAAGGCAAGGGCGTCAAAAGCCCTTACGGCGAGCACGTTTGGCTTGACATATCGATCCTCGGACGCGAGCATATCGAGAAAAATTTACGCGACGTTCAAGAAATTTGCGAAATTTTCAACGGCATTGATCCTGCCGACACCGAGGTAATAACCGACGAGCAGGGCAGGAAGTGCGGTAAAGGTTGGGCTCCGATTCTTCCTATGCAGCACTACTCGATGGGCGGTATCAAAACAAAAGCTACGGGCGAGAGTCCAACGCTAGCTGGACTTTTCAGCGCCGGCGAGGCTGCGTGCTGGGATATGCACGGTTTTAACCGCTTGGGCGGAAATTCCGTCGCCGAAACCGTCGTCGCGGGCATGATCGTGGGAGAGTATTTTGCGGAGTATTGCCAAGGGCACGATGTCGATATCAATACGCACGATATCGAAAAATTCGTAGATAAAGAGAAAAATTACATGAAAAGCCTGCTTGAAAAAGAGGGTAAATTTAACGTATTCGAGATCAAAAACAAGATGAAAGACGTGATGTGGGAGCACTGCGCGATCTTCCGTACCGGCGAGGGATTAGCCAAAGCCGTAAAAGAGCTCGAGGAGCTTTATAAGCAGTCTTTGGACGTCAAAGTAAGCAATAAAGAGCTTTTCGGAAATCCGGAGCTCGAGGAGGCTTACCGCGTACCGAAGATGTTAAAGCTCGCGCTTTGTATCGCCAAGGGTGCGCTTGATCGCACCGAAAGCCGCGGCGCACACTTCCGCGAGGACTATCCGAAACGCGACGATCTAAACTGGCTAAAACGAACGCTTGCAAACTGGAAAGAGGGCGATACTATGCCTACTCTAAGCTACGAGCCGCTTGATATTATGAAGATGGAGATGCCGCCTGCATTCCGCGGATACGGCGCCAAAGGCAATATCATCGAGCATCCGGACAGCGCCGTGCGCCAAAAAGAGGTCGATGAAATTCGCGAGAAAATGCAAGCCGAGGGCAAAGGCAGATATGAAATTCAAGAGGCATTGATGCATTATGAATTGCAGCCAAAATACAAAGCACCTAACGAAAGAGCAGGTATAGGATATGAGTAGAAAAATAACAATAAAGGCATTTAAGTATAATCCGCTAAGCAAAATTTCAAAGCCGCACTTCGCTACTTACGAGATCGAAGAGACCGACGGAATGACGCTGTTTATTGCGCTTAACGTGATTCGTGAGAGATTTGATCCCGAGCTAAGCTTCGACTTCGTTTGTCGCGCGGGTATCTGCGGTAGCTGCGGTATGCTCGTAAACGGCAAGCCGCAGCTTGCGTGCCGCACGCTTACTAAGGATTATCCGGACGGCGTGATCGAGCTTATGCCGCTTCCATTTTTTAAGTTGCTAAAAGACCTCAGCGTTGATACGGGCAACTGGATGAACGCGATGAGCAAACGCGTAGAGAGTTGGATCCACACCGATCACGAAACCGACATCTCAAAGCTTGAGGAGAAGGTCGAGCCGGAGGTCGCGCAGGAGGTTTTCGAGCTGGATCGCTGCATCGAGTGCGGTATCTGCGTAGCTGCATGTGGCGTAGCGATAATGCGAAAAGACTACATCGGCGCCGTCGGCATCAACCGCGTGGCACGTTTTCAGATCGATGCGTTGGATAAACGCAGCGACGCGGATTTTTACGAGCTCATCGGCGATGATGACGGAGTATTCGGCTGTATGACGCTGCTAGGCTGCGAAGACCACTGCCCTAAGCATCTTCCGCTTCAAAGCAAAATCGCCTATGTCCGCCGTAAGCTTGCCGCTCAGGGTAAATGCGGCTGCGGCAAATAAAATTTAAGCGGGATCTTCCCGCTTAAATTTATCTCTTTATCTCACTAAATTTTACTCAACAAATAAATTTCAAAAATGCTTGAGTCTGGCAAGCAAGGTAGCCTTAAATTTAATACTATCCCAAGCGACAAAGAAGTAAAATACAAAATAGCTTAAGATCACAGGCGAGGGATAAGGATGAACGAAGCAAAGCCCAAAGAGCTAAAGAAAATTCTAAATGAACGGCGTCAAAATTTAGAGCAAGGCTCGCAAGAAGATTTTAATGCTCAAAATTCTGATGCCTTAAATTTTGATACTTCAAAATCCGATACCTCAAATTCAAATGCTTCAAATTTCAATGCCTCAGATTTAAATATTACAAATTCCAAGGCTTTAAATTCTAATGACAAAAATTCAGACGATCTCAATTTAAACGCAGAGCGTGGTAGAAAATTTCAAAATTTAGATCCAGACAATGCTACTTTATTTAAAAATTCTAACGTTAGGAACTACGATAAAGATCCGATAGTAATGAAAAATTATGAAAAGTTTTTTGTTTATGCCCATCTTCTTGTATTTCTTCAGGTATCAGGTTTTCTAATATCTTTTATTTGGGATATTGTAGATTTTGGGCATATATATGTAGACGATTATTTAGAAGCCTGTATAATGATATTACTAATCTCCGTTATTACATATATCTTTACCGCGATACGCAATAAACGCGAAATAAGATTTACCAATCAATACATAGAATTTTTAGATAAAGGGATCGTCAAAAGGCAGTGCAAGGTGGAAAAGGATAAATTATGCAAAAACTTTTCTACGCAAAATTTTAGAACCCCATCTTTTATCGTGTTGGTTATATTTTGTGTCGGCTCGTTAGGTTTTTTCTTTGTATTTTTGCTTTGCATGTATGTGGCGAATATATTTATAAAATTCGTCGTGTATTTTTGCATAAATAAAGGCATAAAAGGATTTAAAATTTTTCCATTTATAAAAGTAGATGAGCCGTGGCATGGCGGATATTTATATTATTCCGTTGTCGTATCGGCACACTACTATTTGATTTATTTGTATAGCAGTGAAATTTACGACGAAGTTAGAGAGTATTTTCTACAGAAAAATATAAATATAGACTATATTAAAAAGGACTATACGGTTTTTATCTAGGAGGATATGCGAAGGGGCGGTAAATTTAAAACTAAAATTTCAATATTTTATGGTAGCCGCCACTAAATTTCGTAGCGATACCGAGCGCAAATACGGCAAATTTAGCGCTAAATTTTATGCGTAGAAGCGCTTGTTGAAATTCTAGCCGCCTGTCGTTGGGATAAAATTTCGTCGGTAGAATTTTACCTGAGCGACATTTCTACGCGGAATTCTATCGGTAAAATTTCGAAGGTCAAATTTCGCGCCTAAACTCTCTTAAACCTCGCCCTGCAAATTTCGCCTGAGCGAAATTGCCTTGTGAAATTCCGCCCGTTTATATTCGGCTAAGCTCACACTCGGTAGTATTTGTCATTTTATTTGCGGAGGTTGCTTTGAAAGAGATAAAATCCAAGCTCATCATAGCGTGCTTGGTTGTTACGGCAGGCCTATTTTTCTTGATCGCAGGCGGTGCATTTATGGATAGATCCGAAACTCAGCCCGCGCAAAATTCCACGGTGAGTCGCGCCACAACCTCCGGCAACTCCTCCAATCGGCCGCTAACGGACGAGGATCGCGCTGCACGAGCGAGGTACTGGCACGAAAGGCTGGGCGCCGAGTTAGATTTAGACGAGCGCGTAGTGCATGGCGATGAGCGAATGGAGTATTTCCGCAAGCTTTTGCGCTCCAAGGACACTGCTCGTATTTTGGCATTTATGCGAGAGCAACGCATCACTGCGGGCGATCCGCTGCAGTTTGGTATAACGGCGATAATGTATTCTAGCTTTTACAACGATGCAAACACCACCGAGGAGCTGATCTATCACGGAGCGGATATCAACCGCACGGACGATTTTTCTCATTCGGCGCTAAGCTATGCTATCGAAAATAACTCTACCGCCGCCGCGGAAGTTCTACTCAAGCATGGAGCTAGCTTTTCTAGCGTTAAATATGTTCGTCCGTGGCTTACATACCCTAGATACGGTGACTCCTATTTGGTTGTTACTAGCGACGCACAGGTAAAGACATATTCCATAACGCCTAAAAGCGAAGGTACTAGTGCGGTATCCGATTCACTCTATTACGCCGTAGCAGGCGGATTTTTGCAGATGACGGAGCTTATACTTAGCAGTGGTGCAAGACCTGAGATTACCGCTTGGACGGACGATCATTGTATTGCTTTTACACTCAAGCACCGCAAAGATGAGCGGCAGCCGAACTGCTCCATCTATCAGATGCTGCCGCAACGATATGACGCGAGTATGCTAAATCTGCTACTTAAATACGATTTAGCAGGGCTTCCGGGCGATGAGCGTATTCGAAAAAAATACGATGACTGCCGTAAGGATTTGGATACGTTGAAGGAGTA
The DNA here is from genome assembly GCA_963551055.1 of uncultured Campylobacter sp. Lineage (GTDB taxonomy): Bacteria > Campylobacterota > Campylobacteria > Campylobacterales > Campylobacteraceae > Campylobacter_B. The sequence continues at coordinate 7,651 of CAUVFI010000006.1, forward strand.
TAAGAAAATATACCTAGAGCATATGGATAATTATTGTTACGATGAGATTATTTTAGATTGGACTTTATTAAACAGCTCTAGGTATGAGCTGCTTAGATATATGATGACGGAGCGCTCAAAGTATTCGGAAAATGATGTAATCAAGCTTAACAAAGGCTCGCTGCCCGATCTTAATAGATGCGGCTCGGTAACGCCAAATACAGCGCTACTTGGTATCTACGATACGCTTATAAAGCGCTACTCTGCGCTCTGCGGCGATGAGCCTAAGGGTGCAGGCGGCTTTGATTTGGATAATTTTTTTAGATATTTGCAATTAGAAAAATTGGAATATTATCTTAAAATAGAGTATGAGGGCAAGGTGATAAGAGTGGAGGAGTATGATAAAATTTTAAGGCGCGATGCGTTTAAGCAGCTAGAACAAGCGGGATCCAAGACTGCAGATACCGTATCTGCCAATGAGTAAAATTTCGTAGAGATTTTGGTTATGATCGCTACGTATTTGGCAAAATTTTATAAAATTTTAATGATTTTAAATTTGTCGTTTCTCTTTAATATCTTGATCATCGCAATCCTACCTTTAAGTTATCACTACCTTGTATTTTGTATATAGCATCTATATTTATATAAGATCGCGAAATATCATGGTTCTTATATTAATATGAGATAAATTTATATATAGCAGACCTAATAATTTATGAAATTTATAATGTTAAATATGGGCTAGAAATATAAAATTTTTAAAATATTACAAATTCGAAGGCTAAATTTTTATTAATAATTTTTATTATTTAATGAATATTTTAATTTATATGTGTATAATTACAGATAAATTTTATTAGAAAGGAATAAATATGAAAAAACTAACTACTACTTCGGGTAATCTTATCGCGGATAACCAAAACTCCCTTACTGCAGGCAGCCGCGGCGGTATAATGTTGCAAGATTATCAGCTACTTGAGAAACTAGCCCATCAAAACAGAGAGCGCATCCCTGAGCGCGCCGTTCACGCAAAAGGTAGCGCCGCATACGGAACATTAGAGATAATGCAGGATATCTCGCGATATACTAAAGCCAAAGTATTGCAAAAAGGCGAGAAAACAAGGCTGCTTTTGAGATTTTCTACCGTTGCCGGTGAAGCTGGAGCGGCTGATGCTGAGCGCGACGTAAGGGGTTTTGCGATTAAATTTTATACCAAAGAGGGCAACTGGGACTTGGTCGGAAACAACACTCCCGTCTTTTTTGTAAAAGACCCGTATAAATTCCCGGATTTTATCCACACGCAAAAGCGTGATCCCCGCACACATCTCCGTTCAAATGAGGCAGCATGGGACTTTTGGAGCTTAAGCCCTGAGAGTATGCATCAAGTAACCATCTTGATGAGTGACCGCGGTATTCCGGCAAGTTACCGTCATATGCACGGATTTGGTAGCCACACCTACAGCCTTATAAATGACAAAAACGAAAGATTTTGGGTTAAATTTCATTTCAAAACCCGCCAAGGCATTAAAAATTTAACCAACGCTCAGGCCTCACAAATCATTGCAAAAGATCGAGAGAGCAATCAACGCGATCTTTTTGAGAGTATAAAAAAGGGCGACTTTCCAAGCTGGGATTTTAAAATTCAAATAATGACTCTACAGCAGGCAAAAGAGGTCAAATTTAACCCCTTTGATCTAACCAAAACTTGGCCTCATAAGGAGTTCCCGCTCATCGACGTGGGCGTTATGACGCTAAACGAAAATCCGAAAAATTATTTCAATGAGGTTGAGCAGGCTGCATTTAGTCCGTCAAATATAGTACCTGGTATCAGCTTTAGTCCCGATAAGATGCTGCAAGCAAGGATATTCAGCTACCCCGATGCTCAAAGATATCGTATCGGCACGCACTACGCGCAGCTAGATGTTAATCGTCCTGTAAGCGAGGTCAATACTTACGTCGTGGGCGGCGCGATGAATAACGGAATGTATGAGCTTGACGATAAGGCTTACTATGAGCCTAACAGCTTTGGCGGTGCCAAAGAGGATCGTGCTTTGTTAGAGCCTGATATAAGCATAGAAGGCACGATGCAAAGATACGATCACAGAGTCGAGGATCAGGATTATTATTCGCAACCTAGAGCGCTTTTTGAGCTAATGAGCGACGAACAAAAATCGCAGCTTTTTAGTAATATCGCAGATAGCATGGAGGGTGTGAGCGAAGCGATAAAAGAGCGCGCGATAGGACATTTTGAAAAAATTTCCGCTGACTACGCAAATGGCGTAAGAGCCGCTTTGAAAGCAAAAAATTGACGAGCTTAACGCAGGCCGAGGAGCAAAGATATGGCGAGCTTTGCGCTATGGCGCTTGATTTCGCCAGGCGAGATGATGCTGACGAGCTGGAAAAGATGATAAAGGCGGGCCTTAGCGTAAATTTAAAATCCGCGAAAGGCGACACGCTTTTAATGCTGGCTAGCTACAATAACGCGCTAAAGACTGTAAATATGCTGCTCTCAAACGGCGCCAGAGTCGATGAGCGTAATGACCGCGGGCAAACCCCGCTCGCGGGCGCGGCCTTTAAAGGACATTTGGAGGTAGTCAAAGCTCTCGTAAATGCAGGTGCAGACGTAGAGGCTACGAGTGGTCTTGGTATGACACCCTATGCCTGTGCCATAATGTTTGGTAGAAGTGAAACGGCAAAATTTTTACTAAGTAAACGTAAAAAGCAGGGCTTGCTACAAAAACTGGCGGTTAAATTTTTAGGAATTTTCGCCAAAAAGAGCGCGCGAGCGGTTTAAATTTGATATGCTTTTATATTTGGCGGTTTAAAATTTACGCGCTTTAGCGCTTATACACGGTTTAAAATTTGGTATATTTTATAGCTCGCATAGGGCGAACTTTCGGAGATTTTACTAAAAAGATGCAAGGATGATTTGAAATTTTGGCATACCATTTTGAGTTCATAGGATTTTAAGCTTCTCTTGTTCAATTTAATATGTAGATGCAGCGCCATTTTCCAATATACCAATAACACAAGCCTTTTTTTGTTTATCTAATATGGCGCGCTCTTTTATGACTATAAACGGCGCGCGGTTTTGGGCTATAATTTAACTCTCTGCCGGTTTAGGAGATAGAATTTTATATTGCTCGTTCGTCTGCTTCGCTAGTTTAGTGGTGTTTGGTTGCACCTGCGTTATTTTGCTAGCGCTACCTGCCTAATTCATATTTTTCCCTCCATCTGCTTTGCTGCGCTTCTCATTTTGTCTGAATTTAGTAGGTTTTGTTGGCTTCGCCCGTGGACTCAATTTTTACGATGAAGATTGGTATGATCTATTGCGATCCTTGTGGCAAGACTATAAATTTTCCTTTGAATCTTTGCAGAGTTTGTAAATTTTTAAGATTTTTCAGCGCGCTTGGAATTTTATTGACTTTTGGATCGAGCTTGTCTTGTAGCTAGATTTGGCTTAGTACTGCGGTTAAATTTTACCATTTTAGGTTCATCGATTAAGCCTTTTATGCCGAGCCGATTATTATATGTAGCCTAATTTTGATATCTTAAGGATCACGACTATAAGCTCTTAAATTCCATCTCCAGCTGCTTGCGCCAGTCTTGCAACGCGCGCTCTGCGTCCGCGGCGTATTTTTCGATAAGCGCGTCCGTTTTATTTAGAAACTCAAATAGCTTGCCCTCCCACACGGCGGGGTTTAGGTTGCTTTGATGCATCGTTTTGATATAAACTAACTCCTTGCTAAGAGCCTCAAGCTCGTCTAGATAGCTCTCGCGAGCCCCCTCGTCGTGCAGCTCTAGCCGCTTTAGAGCTTGCAGTTTGCCCTCCAAAATATCGCAAAATTTCATATACCTTTGCGAGCTAAGCTCTGGGTCTGCGGCGTCTGCTCGCACGGAAGCCTTTTGGACCTGAAAATACACGAGCGCGCCCACCGCAAGGGCGACTGCGAACATCAAAGCGAAATTAGCCATTTTTCCTCCTTAAGCCGTCCAAGCCCACGACCGCGAGCCCGAACCAAATTAGCGAAAAGCTCAAAATTTTATAAGTCTCAAGCTCCTCGCCGTAAACAAATACCGCGATCAGCATGCTCATGCTGGGGCTGATGTACTGCATAAAGCCGATCGTGGATAGCGGCAGATACTGCGTGCTTGCGGCGAAGGTAAGCAGCGGCAAAATCGTAATCAGCCCGCTTGCAAACAGCAGCGCGCCGCTTGTGCTAAAGCCGAAGGCGCCGCTTCCTTTCAGCGCGCAGTAGATCAGAAATGCAAGCGCGGGCAGCAGCATCAGCGTCGTCTCGCAAAACAGCCCCTCAAAGCTAGGCACTTTTACTTTTTTGCGAATGAGGCCGTAAAATGCAAAGCTAAGCGGCAGCACGAGCGAGATTATAGGAAGCCTGCCTAGAGCGTAAATTTGCACGCCGATCGCGGCAAAGGCGAGCAGCAGAGAAAATTTCGCCGCCACGCTTAGCCGCTCGCGCAGAAACAAAGCGCCCAAAAGCACCGAAAATAGCGGATTTATAAAATATCCGAGGCTCGTTGCCAAAATTTGATCGGAATTTACTGCGTAGATATAAACTCCCCAGTTCGTGCTGATCAGTAGCCCCGTACAAAGCAGCGTGAGAGCAATTTTAGGGGCGCTAAGAAGTCGCGCGACGTTTTTTAAGCGGTGCGTAAAGCAGAGAAAAACAAGCAGCAGCAGGAAGGACCAAACGACGCGATGCGCTAAAATTTGCACCGCATCCACGCCCCGTATGAGCTTAAAATATATCGGAAAAACGCCCCACATAAAAAAGGTGGCAAATGCAAGCATCAGTCCCTTCGAGCGGTCGTTTTCCATAAAATTCCTTCTAAATTGCCTAAAGGCGCTATTTTAAGATTTTTTGGGTTAATAAAAGCTTATTTGGGTATAATCGCGAAATTTTACGAAATCTAGGAGGGGCTATGAGCTGGAGTAGAACGTCGTGGAAAGATTACAAAATTTTACAGCAGCCGATCTATCAGGATGAAAGTGCGGTGCAGGCCGCTAAAGAGCGCCTTTACAAGCTGCCACCGTTAATTTTCGCGGGCGAGGTTCGAAATTTAAAAGCCGAGCTCGCGCGCGCCAGCGAGGGCAAATCGTTTTTGCTTCAAGGCGGCGATTGCGCGGAGAGTTTTAATGATTTTAGCGCGAATAATATCCGCGATATGTTTAAGGTAATGCTTCAGATGGCGATTATTCTTACCTTTGCGGCGGGCTGCCCCGTCGTGAAGGTAGGTCGCATCGCAGGGCAGTTTGCAAAGCCGCGCAGCAGCGACTTCGAGGAGGCGGGCGGCGTGAGCCTGCCTAGCTACCGCGGCGACATAATCAACGGCTTTGAGTTTAACGAGGCGGCGCGCAAAGCAGATCCCGCTCGTATGATCGAAGCGTATCATCAAAGCGCTTCGACGCTGAATTTGCTGCGCGCCTTTTCTCGCGGCGGTCTTGCGAACCTGCACGAGGTGCATAAGTGGAATTTGGGCTTTTTGAAAAAGGGCGAGCTGGAGGCTAAATTTAACGAGCTCAGCGATGAAATTTCGCGCACGCTAAAATTTATGGAGGCATGCGGGCTGAGCGCCGCTAATTCTCCGAGCCTTGCCGAGACGGTGCTTTACACCTCGCACGAGGCGCTGCTGCTGCACTACGAGGAGTGTCTGACGCGCATCGACAGCACCAGCGGCGATTGGTACGACTGCTCGGCGCACATGCTTTGGATCGGCGAGCGCACGCGCGGTGCGGACGATGCGCACGTGCATTTTTTAAGCGGTATCAAAAACCCTCTCGGCGTCAAGATCGGCCCAAGCGGCACTGCGGATGAAATTTTGCGCCTTTGCGACAAGCTCAATCCGCAAAACGAAGCAGGCAGGCTAAATGTCATCATTCGCATGGGCGCGGATAAGATCGGCGCGCGGCTGCCGCAAATTTTGCGCGAGCTAAAGCGCGAGGGTAGGGCGATCCTATACAGCATCGATCCGATGCACGGTAACACCGTCAAGGCCGCGAACGGCTACAAAACGCGCGAATTTTCTAAAATTTTAAGCGAAGTTCAGAGCTTTTTTGAGATCCACGCCGCGGAGGGCACGCACGCGGGCGGCATCCACCTTGAGATGACCGGCCAAAACGTCACCGAGTGCACGGGCGGCTCGTTTAACGTGACGCAAGAGACGCTAAAACAGCGCTACGAAACGCAGTGCGATCCGCGCCTAAACGCAGATCAGGCGCTAGAGCTTGCGTTTTTGCTCGCCGATAATCTAAAAAAGGCGGAGTAGCCCGCCTTTTATCGCGCGGGAATTTGGTCGCGGTTTGAAATTTAATCGTATTTTGAGGCGTTTTAATGCAAGCCGGCGCTACGACCGCGCTTTGCGCTTTAAATTTAATCGTAGCTTGGCGCGAGCGATTTTAAATTTACGCAGCTATAAATACGGGCGGCTTCGGGCGCAGTTTCGGAGCGGTCAAAATATAGAGAATTGAAAATTTATACGGGAAAAATTCCAAACCCTATCGCAATGCGCCGTAGGTCAAAATATAGACAATTGAAAATTTACACCTTGCGCGAAAACGTAAGCCGCGCAAGCCCGCCGCTAAAATACTAGCAATTGAAAATTTTTACGGCGCCGCACCGAAATAAAATTTCTTTTTGTAGAGGCTTTTCAAACTTCTTGGCGGCTAAATTTAGCCTCGCGGGCTTGCCGGCTTAAAATTTTAAATCCGCCCTGCATGGAATTTTAAAATTTGAGCCGCCGTGAAATTTTAAAAATTTAGCGCTAAATTTGCAGCCCGCGGAATTTCATCTTTAAAATTTCGTCGTGTAAATTTTGATCGCTCGCTGCTGTGGGCGCGCCGCTTATCTGTGTGCGCTCAAGCTAAGCAGTAAATGCAGCGACACAATTCCCCCCTTTGTCTTTTTGCACATAGTGGAGATCGCGGCGAGCTATATACGGCGCAAAAGCTTTTGCTCGAGATGGGCGCGACAAACAGACGCCGCCGCCGCGCGTTCTGCCAGCTCACGAACTCTCGTTTAATCCTTGAGATATGTGCGTCGGACGAAAGCAGCTTTGCGCCTACTTTAAATTTTAGAGCGCTATTTCGCCGTGAAATTTTAATATAAAGTCTATGCTTCTGCCACCGCATCGTGTACTGCGCCGCGAAATACTACTCTACAAAATCTGTACCCAACCTCACAAGGCCCGCCACGCAAAATTTATGTAAAATTTTACGCGGGGTTCTTGCCGCTCGCGCCGCTTTGCTTCGTTACTTTGAGTGCGGCTTATTGAGTTTTAGTGCGACTACTGCGATTGCGACGTTTACGTCGTGCGTGATGCTAAGGCTTGCGGATTTGATATGAAATTTTTTACGTATTTTTTTACGTATTTTTAGATGCGGCGCGCCCAGGGCGTCTTTGTAAATTTTGGCGTCTTTGAAGCCGAACTCTGCGCCGATGCCAGTGCCTAGAGCTTTGCTAAGCGCCTCTTTGGCGGCATAGACGCCCGCTATACTTTCGTCGCGCAGCGCGGAGGAGCACTCGGATTTTTTCAAAATGCGCTTTAGAAATTTCGCACCGTATTTTGCGCGCAGCGCCGCGATCCTGCGTACCGCGGTTATGTCCGTGCCGATCTTTATCACGGTCTGGCGCCCCGCGGTTTAAATTTAATCACGATTGCAGGCTCTCTTTAATCTCGATGTCGATGATCTTATCGCCCTGTCTGATCGCGTCCAAAACCGCTAGGCTAGGCTGATCCACGATTTGTCCAAACACCGTGTGCACGCCGTCTAGGTGCGGCTGCGCGCTGTGGCAGACGAAAAATTGGCTACCGCCCGTATCGCGCCCCGCGTGCGCCATCGATAGCGCGCCGCGCACGTGCTTGTGCTTTTGGCGGTCGCATTCGCACTTTATACGCCAGCCGGGACCTCCCGTGCCGGTGCCGCGCGGGCAGCCGCCTTGGATTACGAAATTTGGGATCACGCGGTGAAAATTTAACCCCTTGTAAAACCCGCTGCGCGCGAGGCTAGCGAAATTCGTAACCGCCTGCGGGGCTTCATCTGCGAAAAGCTCCAGCTTCATATCGCCCTTTTCGGTTTTGATAACGGCGTATTTATCGCGCGCCAAAGCCGTCGCGTCGATGTCGTAAATTTTTAAGCTTTCCATTTTTTCTCCTATGCGATATTGGTGTAAACTGCCTGCACGTCGTCATCATCCTCTAGCCGCTCAAGCAGCGCGTCTATGTCGCCTAGCTGCTCCTCACTAAATTCGTGCTTTTCGTTGGCGACAAATTTTAAACTTGCGCTGATGATCTCAAGCCCTATCTTTTCGATACCTTCGTTTAGAGTGCCGAAGCTTTCGTATTCGCCGTAGATTAGTAGCGTCTTTTCGAGCTCGCCCTTGTCGTTTTCAAACTCGTTGATCTCAAGCTCGCTAAGACCGAAGTCGATGAGCTCAAGCTCCAGCTCCTCGATGTCGCAGCTCGGCAGCTTGGTCTCAAAAACGGCCTTGTGCGAAAACATAAATTTCAAACTGCCGCTCGGCAAAAACTCGCCCTTAGCTTTGTTTAAAATCGACTTAACGTTCGCGACGGTGCGGGTCGGGTTGTCGGTGGCGCATTCGATTATTAAAAGCGCGCCGTGCGGCGCCTTGCCGTCGTAAAAGATCGTTTTGATATCGGCGCTATCTTTGCCGCTTGCGCGCTTGATAGCCGCGTCGATGTTGTCTTTGGGCATATTTTGTGCCTTTGCCGTAGCGATCGCGGCGCGCAGCTTGGAGTTCATCAGCGGATCTTCGCCGCCCTCTTTCGTAGCCATCGTTATGGCCTTACCCAGTTTTGGGAAAAGTTTGCTCATCTTCCCCCATCTAGCTTCTTTTGAAGCGCGTCTGTATTCAAAAGCTCGTCCCATAAAATTCCTTAAAGCTTAAATTTAAAATGGGTGATTATAACGAAAAACCCTTAAATTTCAGGAGCGGGCGTTGAAATAAAATTTATTAAAAAGTAGTATAAGTTTTGAAATTTTAATCCAAAGGAGAGGCTCATGGCTTTGAAACAAAGCGTAAAATTTAAGGCGCAAAATATCCACTGCGAAAACTGCGCGAGGACGATCAAAAACGCGCTAAAGGAGGATTTCGGCGAGATCGAGGTGGACGTGGCAAGCGGAGTGGTGAGTTTAAGCTTAGATCCGCGCGACGAGGCTAAATTTAAAGAGGAGATGGACGATTTGGGCTTTAGCATCGTAGAAAAGCTAGCCTAAAAACTAACGCAATGTCAAGCAAAATCACTCTAAATATCGTCGGGATGAGCTGCGTAAACTGCTCCAATGCGATCGAGCGGGTAAGTCGCAAGATCGAGGGGGTGCAGGACGCGCACGTAAATTTCGCAAACGGCAGCGGCGAGTTCGTACTTGCTGATCCGGCGCTTGAGGAGACGCTAAAAGCCAAGATCAAAAAGCTAGGCTACGACATCGCCGTGGATTACGAGGATTTGGAGCGCAAAAAGCGGCGCAACCTCAAAGCGGCGCTATTTAGGCTAATCCTCGCTCTCATTTTAGCCGCGGCGGTAATGGCGGTGGAGATGAGCGGGTTTTTAAGCTTCGTCCCAAAGGCGCTGCTTTGCGCGACGATGGCGTGCGTGAGCCTATTTTACTGCGGCAAGAACTTCTTTTATCACGCTTACGGCTCGCTGAAAAACAGAAGCTTTGATATGAACGTGCTCGTGGCGATGGGAAGCTTTTTTGCGTTTGCCTATTCGCTAACGGCCGCGGCGTGGGTCTATACGCACGGCGTGCAGAATGAATTTACCAATCTTTATTTCTCCTCCGCCTCGATGATAATCGCCTTTATCTCGCTCGGCAAATACCTCGAAGAGCGCAGCAAGATGAAGGCGAACGACTATATTAAGGGGCTAATCGATCTAAGCCCCAAAACCGCGCTTTTGATCAAAGACGACGGCACGATAGCCGAAGTGCGCGCAGAAGCGCTAAAGCCGGGCGATAAGGTTCTCGTAAAAAATGGCTCGCGCATCCCATGCGACGGGCTTATCGTCGAAGGCGGCGCGCAGATCGACGCTTCGCTCATCAGCGGCGAGAGCTTGGCGGTTTATAAAGGCGTGGGCGATGAGGTAAATGCGGGCTGCGTCAGCACGGACGGCGTCATCTACGTGAAGGTGACGAAATTTTCGCATCAGACGCTGCTTGCCGAGATTAAAAATCTGCTAAACGAGGCGGGCAACAAAAAGATGCCGATCGCGCGCTTTGCGGATAAAATTTCAAATATCTTCGTGCCCGCGGTGATTTTGATCGCGCTTGCTAGCTTTATAGCGTGGATGGCGCTTGACGGGCGACTCTCATACGCCGCATCCGCCGCTATCTGCGTGCTTATCATCTCCTGCCCGTGCGCGCTAGGTCTTGCGACGCCGATCGCGATCGTTTGCGCGATCTCAAACGCTGCAAAGGCTGGAATTTTAATCAAAAATCCCGAAATTTTAGAAATTTTAAAGGACGCGGACATCGCGGTTTTCGATAAAACCGGCACGCTTAGCAAGGGCGAAATTTCGGTAAGCTTCAGCGATCTGAGCGCCCAAGATCTCTATGCTCTGGCAAGTGCGCAAAAGCTTAGCGAGCATCCGATCTCAAAGGCGATCGTAAAATTTGCCGAGCTGAAATTCGGCGAAATTTCTAAATTTAACGGCGAGTTTGAAAGCGTCGCAGGCAAAGGGATCGTCGCGAAAAATCCCACCGGCGAAATCCTTTGCGGCAGCGCGGGCTTTTTGCGCGAGCGCGGCGTGGATGCGGGCGTCGAAGTAGAAGCGGAGGAGCTTTTAGACAAGGGCTTCGGCGTCGTTTACTGCGCGATAGGCGGCTCATACGCGGGCTTTATCGCATTTAACGACGAGATCAGAGCCGAAGCGCGCAGCGTCGTGCAGACGCTACAAAACAGCGGCGTAAAAACCGTCATGCTAACGGGCGATAACGCCAAAACGGCAAATTTCGTCGCTCGCAACCTCGGCATCGACGAGGTAAGAAGCGGAGTGCTTCCAAGCGGCAAATATGAGTTCATCAAATCCTTGACCGGCGAGGGCAAACGGGTGCTTTTCGTGGGCGACGGCGTCAATGACGCACCGAGCTTAAAAGCCGCTAGCATCGGCATCGCGATGAACGGCGGCAGCGACGTAGCCAAGGGCGCGGGCGACGTGATTTTTATAAAAAATGACCTTGAAAGCGTGCTGTATCTATTCCGCCTAGGCGGTGCTGCCATGCGGACGATTAGGCAAAACCTCTTCTGGGCGCTCTTTTACAACGCCGTGTGCATCCCGATCGCAGCAGGCGCGCTATATCCAACGCTCGGTGTGCTTCTAAAGCCGATGTACGGCGCTGCAGCGATGTGCTTTAGCTCCGTAACGGTCGTGCTAAACTCCATCAGATTGAAATTTGCTAAATTTTAACGCGGCAGATTTGCGCTAGGCGCGGAATTTCGCGTGGCAAAATTTTAATTTACTCCGCGCAAAACGCGTAAAATTCTTTTATTCTGCAAGGAATTCTACCTCGCAAATTCTATCTCGCTACTAATGCGCGTAGAA